>CAIPTA010000119.1 GCA_903867855.1 Oligoflexia bacterium
CAGACGTGTGCTCTTCCGATCTGTGTATTGACCAAAATAATCAGAAACGGAGAGGGCCCGGCCTAAATCATCGCGAGGAACATCAAATTTTCTTGGTGTGCGAGCGATGCTTTCTTGCATCGCTGCGAATCGAGCTTGAGCTTCCATGGATTCGTAAGACATAAGCGAACTCCTTATTGCCGGGTTAAAAAATCTTACCTATAAGGTAACATCCTTCGCGATGAGGAGTAAGAGAGGATAATGGATTTTTTACGCGAATTTCTTTGTGGGCAACTGCGCATTTTTCCAAACGCTAAAACCACCGAGATTCTTGGCCTGGAAGCCCTCTGCACAAAGCAATCCAGCCACTCGTCCGGAACGCATACCCGACTTGCAATAACAGACTATATCTTTTCCCTTGGGCAATTTTTGCTTGAAGCTTGTCCACTCGTCCGTATCCATTTTCGAAGTGGGCATCCAAAGAGCGCCTTCCGCAGTGCCTTCAGAGCGAAGCTCATCTTCTTCACGAACGTCTACGAGAATGCAATTTCCCTTCTGCATGGCAGAAAAAACTTCTTTCGGATCCATGGACTCTCCCCTTAGTTCCCCTTGAACGCCGGCGCGAAGAGGAAAGGGTAGGATACTTCCACCACTCCACCACCTTCGGGTTCTGGGAATACAATGCGTTGAATTGTAGCCACAAGACAACGCTCTACGTTTGCACTTTGCAGGCTGGAATTTTCTACCCCAGATTGAGAAACTCGTCCAGACGCCGAGATCAAGAATCTCACCATCACGCGACCGTGTAAATCCGCTTTCCCACCATTAGCTTCTAACTCATAGCAGTGACGAATCTGATCAAGATGCTGCTTGATAATGCGGTCGATCAAGTCCTTATCGAGACCACCCATGATCACCGTGTCTTGAGAGTTACCCACTTCGATGGATGGGCGGCCACGTCCGGAGCCAGTGAGATTTCCACCACTCCCGATACGACCCACACCATGACCAATGGTTCCATCGCCTAAGCCCTTATCGCCCAGACCCACTGACATACTTTTTCCACCGCCGCCGGTGCCACTACCGAGATCTCCCAGACCACCTTCACCTTGCGTAGTGAATCCACCATGACCGCGAAGATTTTCTGCTGCGGCATTGGCTCCCGCAGAGCCAGCAGCAAGCTTCTTACTGATGCTTCCATCGATGCCATTGAAAAAGGATTCTACATTGCCTTGGCCCTGGGCTTGGGTTTTTGCCACACTATTGGAATTTGGCGAACCCTTCGCCGCCGTTTGATGCACATTCGAAACTTTAGCATCAGGCTTTCCTGCCTGGCCTTCGGTGCCCGCATGACGAGCTCCTTCTCCCTGATTCCCTCCAGCTTGACGCTGTTGAGATCCTTTAACTAAATTCACAGGTGCGGGAGTTGGCTTTGGTTGCGCTGTTGGAGTGTGCTTCACTTCCGTAGGTAATTTTTTTGGAATTGGAGCGGGCTTCACCGGAGCTGGTTTTGGTTTTACCACTGGCTTTGGTTTTGGCTTTGCCACCGGCTTCGGCTCTGGTTTCGGCTCAGGTTTTTTCTCCACTGGCTTTACTGTTGGTTCCTTCGGCTTCACTGGCTCGGGTAGCTTTGGAACTTCTTTTGGTGGTTGAAAGATCATTGTGGCAACACGCGGAGGTAACTCATCCACTGTGAGCGGCGGAGCTGTTTGCACTTGGGCAATAAGCACAACCAAAGCCGCAGTGAGCAAGAGAGAGGAGAACCAAATTCGAGTATAGAAAGGATCTCTCTCCAACACTCTCTGCCTGCGAAGGGATGGAGGCAGGGCAGAGTAATTAATAAAAAGAGTAATACCGCGGTAGCTGATCTTCGCTTGATCCGTGCTCTTTAGATTCACACGATAGCTGCCACCTGGATTTTGTTTCTTTAAATCCGCCAGCGAAATCAATTTTTTTCCGCTACGAATCACACCATCCATCTCGGCCGTATAATGAAGGGTATAACCACCGCCCTCGAAGCTAAGTACAGAAAAATTCTGCTGCAAACCCGGCACCAAAAAACTGGCGTGACTATTTTCACCGATTGTCACCGGCTCTTGATCCACAAAATGCTTCACATCGAGAATCACATCATCCCAATATTGCACCACTTGCATGGCCTGCTCGGATCCCGATGGATAATCGAAGATCTGAATTACATCGCGCTCGTCTTCTAAGATGAGTGGACGGAAATCTTCCTTATCGTTCAAGAAAAGACTGCGGCTACCGCTAGAGCGAACCATGGGCTTCGGCAATTGCGCGCGAGTTTCTGTGAGTGATTGACGTTTGAAAGTAAGGATTGCGAAACCGATTTTAATCTCGTCGCCGTCTTTTACTTCCTCGGAGACTACTCTTTTATCATTGATAAAAACGCCAGTCTCGCTGGCCATATCGTAAATATGAATTCCGCCCTGAGAATCCATTTCGATAATAGCATGTACGTTGGAAACGGAGTTCTGCTGGATGCGAATATCGGAGGAGAGCGCACTGCCCACCACTACTTGATTTTTATTAAGCTTATAACTGCGCTTAACCTCATCCTTGCCTTTGCCAGTGATAACATTAAAAATCATCACCCACTGATTTTCAGAGCGGATGGGATTTGGTTCGGCAGCAGGGGATTCTAGCTTCTTTTTGTCGTCCATAAAATCCTCTATTTCATCAGTAGCGAATCACGAATGAGCTCGCGGTGAAAATTGGGGCGTAGCTTTAGTAGGCTGCCAAACTGTTTTTCTGGAGGCGTAACGATATAAATACCCTCTGGGTTATTAACTTGCCCTTCCACGATGGCATCATTGAAATCAACTTTGGTGCGCTTCTTATAGATAATTTTTGGGGCACCGATAGCAGAGGTTTTTCCATCCGGGAGTGGAGCTAAATCGATATCCTCGGCTTGAGCTACAATGGAAGCAAGCATCATAACAATAAAAAAAATTGATGGGATCTTCATTTCCCCTCCTTCATATTCCAATTACTATCTAAAAGACTGGCGAATTCACTAGAGCCAACCAATGCATGAATCTCCGCGTGCGCATCCTGGTAGCCGCCCTGAGCCAATTCCAGAACAGCCTTCGCATATCGAGCATTCACAGAATTTCCACTCGTAAATGTTTCTGCCAGTGGCTGAGCCAGCGAGAGTTTTCCAATCGCTAGATAAGATAGTCCCAAGCCCTTCGTAACTTCTGGATCATTCGGCATTCGCACCTGGAGCTGACGATAGGCCAAGTTCGCGTGGCGCCAAAGCCCACTTGCCATATAGAGACGGCAAATATTTTTCTTCGGCTGCGTAGCAAATTCATCATGATTCATCGCTGCCTTAAAGCCAGCGCTGGCATCAGAAAGATTTCCATCTAGCCCTTGGAGATACGCAAGGTTATTGATCGCCGCTACATCTTTGGCATTTTTATCTAGTGTCTTGAGGTAAAAAATTTTCGCGAGCTCAAATTGGCCCTGGCTTAAGTGCCAATTTCCAACGGCAACCCAAGACGCAAGCGCATCAGGCTTCTTCAACAGAGTTTCGCGGTGCTTGGAAAGTTCTGTGGAGTCAGCTGGGAATTCTCCCATCGCCCATTCCGAGGCATTGCTCCAATTCACCTCTTGCACCAGAGGATAGCGATCTGGTCGTGCCGCCATCACTGCCGCCAAAATATAAACTTTCGCCATCACAGCGCCTGTAACGGTAAGGCTCTCCCCTTTTTTGAGGGCATTTTCTAAAGTTTCATTCACTTTTACGTAAACCGGCGCGGCCACATTTCGAAGTTGTGCTTTAAATTTCGCCTTATCTTCAGGCGAAAACTCTGTAGGAACAGGAGCTGCCTCTAACTTTTGAGCGAAGTTTCGGTAGGCCATCGCCATTCTGCGAAAAGATTCCACACCCCAGTTACCATCGCCGAATTCAATCACCTCGATATAGCCTTTGTTCAAGCGATCTAGCGCGGCTAGCTTACTATTGATATCTAGCTTCAGCTGCGCCTCTGGCAAACGAAGAGGAGCATTTTCAAATTCTGCCTCGAGAGGTGCAAGGAGTAGGAGCCGAGCGTGAGCCGCAAAGCCTAACTCTGCCCCAGTACTAGAGCGCCCTTTTGCTCGCACCTTTTTCATCACGGTGCTTATATAGTTCTGCGCCTTTTCATCTTCCTGAAGTTTCGCGTAAAGCAAACCAGTGTTCAAGGTAGACTCAATCGCATATTTTCCATTGGGGAAAGCGGCAGTATATTTCTGCAGGGCCCGAATTGCTTCTATAGAATTTCCACTCTTCATCAACTTATTGGCGGTGTTGAATAAGAAATCCTCGGCCGTATTTCTTGCGGAAGTGATTCCAGCATTGGCTTCTGCCACGATTTCACGAAAATCATCAGAAGCTTTATCCTGCTGATTGAGAGCACTTCGGAGGAGTGCGGCACCGCGAATAGCCTCGGAAACATTTTTCTGGGTGCCCGAGTGCAAAGAAGTGATTCGCTTCTTAAAGGCAGAGTAGAAACCCTCATAAATAGAGGCGGCATCTTCATATTGTCCGTGCAAGAATTTTTCGTTGGCTAATCCCAGCACGTTCTTTTGGGTTTGCTCATCCTCGGGGTAAATCTGTAGAATTTCCTGAAAAATACGGAGTTCATTCTGTTGATCTTTCGCGCGAGAATAGCTCACAGCCGCGTTGTTCAAGGCCTTATAGCGAACTTCATTCTCTTTCGCCTCGCGAGCAAGACGCTCATACTGCACAGCCGCAGAAGAAAAGTTTTGATCCTTCTCTAGAGTCTGCACCTGATTAAATTTTGCTCGAGAAGAAAGCGATTCAAGTTGGGCGCGCAGTAAGCCCTTACGATCTTGGCTGAGTAATGGACCATTCTTTAAAATGCTTTCCGCTAAAACTGCAGTGCCTGCGTAATCCTTACGGTCTTCACAATCTTTCACGAGTGTGAGTGCTGCATCCAATGCCTCCTTCGAGGATGGATATTGATTCGCGAGATTGAGAAGGCGTGGACGAGCCTCACTCATTCGATTACTCGTTACAAGAAGGCCAGCTGCGCGGGCCAAGTATTTTGGTGCGTCCTTATCGGTGGGATAAATTCGCACATACGCATCAATTGCACCGATCAACTCATCGGTTTCGGCAGCTGGTAGACTTTTCGCACTCTTACCTTTGAAGTAAGAATCTAGAGAGTAGATGAGTCCTAACGCACTATCCTTTTGGTATTTTTTTAAGAACGCATCATTTGGATTCGCGAAACTAGCATCGATGATCGCGCGAAATTCCTTGGCAGCGGCTTGGTGCTTGCCTTGCTGAGAAAGGGAATCGGCCAGCAAATAATGAATTTCAGCAGAGTCTTCCGGCTTTATCTTGGTGGCGAATGCGCCTAGATAAATTCGATACAATTCTTCGGAACGAGCAAAGGCAGCATGAGAATTTTTTGATTTATTTCCCTCTTGGTGAGCAAGCAAGGCATTTTTACGAACTAAGCTGCGAATTACTTCGATTCGATCCTCACTCGGAGTTTTTGCGTTGCTCACAAAATCGGAAGTGATCTGCTTTAGCAGTGCCACAACCTTCAGTTGATCACCCTTATTTTCTGCTACATGCAGGCTATCCATCATAATCTGGAAGCGTTGGTCTTCACCTACTTCAGTGGTGGATCCACCCATATCTACGAGTTGTTTATTGATCAATAGGGCTTGGGAGTAGCGCCCCTCGTGCTGATAATTTCCGGCTAGACGTCGGAGCGCGTCTACCGCTTCATTTTTCCCTAGGATATCGGCGAAGTATTTGCTCGCGCCATTAACATCGCCACCTTCAGAATAAAATAGCGACAAGGAATCTACAGCATCACGTTGCAACGCAATTCCGGCCTTCTCGGCACTGGAATCTTGGCGAGCCAGCATAATGGCCTGCCCCATCGTATTCACTGCTTTATTATATTGGCGAAGCTTGAATTCACTCCAAGCGAGACCATAGAGCACTCTTGGCTTCGAGGGGCTGTTCTCACTTTTTGCGGCGGCTTGGTAGTTGTCTCTCGCCACATCGAAATCACGATTTGCAAAAGCATAATCTGCAATATAACGATGCGCTTCTGCGGCATAGCGACTCTTCCCGCTATGATTCACGATATTTTCAAAATTGTGGATCGATTCTTTTTTGTGACCTAGCTCCCACTGGTTAAAGCCGAGAAAATAGTACACTTCATCCATGCGTGGATAGCGAGAATGTAAACTCGGAATTCTCTCCAAGGTACTAACGGCTTTCATCAGCCATTGGCGAGAGATGGCATTATCTAGCACAGGTTTACGCGTTGCTTTTTGCTGCGCCAGGGGCTGACGCAAATAAGCGTCCATCTTGGCTGCCCAAATTTCATTTTCTTTGCCGAACAGTAACTTATATTTTTCCGTATAGAGCTCTGCGAGACGCAGAACCATATCAGGATCCTGATCTTGAGGCGCGCTGCGGGAGAGAACCACTTGCAGCTGATTCACTTCCTTCATTCGATAGTCATCGATTTTTTGCTCGGAAGCATTCACCACGCTAGAATAATCAGCGCTCGAATAGGCGGCCACCGCCGCATCGGCAAAGCAGAGCCCACTCGTGCTGAGTAACATCAAAAAAAGAATTCGATGCTGCTTAGTAGCATTCTGGCCGTAACGCGAAAACATAATCCCCCAACTCATCATCCCAGAACTCCCCGTTGAAATCCCAGAAGTACTGGTTATTCATTAGGTGAGGTCGTCCGAGCGATCCACGCTTCTTAGTGCCCCAAACATCTTTTCCTTCATTCACAGAATTGGCTAGCATCTCTGCGCGCTCTTTTGCCCGGCGGAGCATTTCTAATTTCACAATATCGATGGTGCTCACGTTCGCAAGTAAGTTCTTATATTCGGTAGCAAGACGATCGCGCACGAATTGCCCGCCGATTTCTTGCGAAGTTTCCCAGCGCCACACGAGCACATCACGAAGGAAGCCACCGAGGCCCTTCTTGCCCGCATCGCCAATGCCATTCAGATAGAGATATTCACGACGAACTTTTTCCCCACTGAAAGCAAGCTGTTCGAAATAGGGGGAACGCACAAATCGATTCATCACTTGGTTCATCGGATCTGGGCTTTGAGCCTTAGCCTTCAAGGCTTCTAGGCCGCGCTCGAAGAGGCGCACAAGCCCTGCCGTATTGCCATCGGCTGCCCCTTCCAACATGGTTTTCATCGATTGGCCAACCTTGCCGTATTTAGACATAAAGGCATTCGCTTCACGCTCTACATCTTCATAGAGACACATCTGAAGATAGCTGATCGAGCGCAACATCTCGATTTCTGAATCATGAAACCAGCTGAGTGCAGGAGCCTTATAGCTCACGAGACGGCCGAGCGCACGATTGTAATCACCGCGGGCAACGGCTACCCAAGCACGCTCATACTGAATTTGCGGCCAAACAAAACTTTTGATCTCTACCTGGTCATACCAGGCTTCTGCATCGCTATAGCGCTTTGCTTGGTAAAGACCGCGCGCCACGCCAGCAGTGCAACGGTTTCTCAGTTCAAATAGCTCATTCTTCGTAGAGGTTTTGAGGTAACCATAGTTTTTCGAAAGCGCGATACATTGCTTGAAGTCACCGATGCCATTATCGATTTGCCCTAAAATTAAGTAGGAAGTGGCGCGCACGAAAAGAGCATAGGGATAGTTGCGAAAGTTACGATTGATATCATTCACCGCCCTAAGTGCATCAAAAGGGCGCGAAGCAAATAAATGATCTTCTGCTAGAAAGTAGAGATAATAGTCGCGCTGATCATTGGGATACTGATCTTCTTTCGTATATTTCAGCAAGTACTTCTTAAAAACGATACCGCCCACATTATCCACAAGAGGCTGCACACTGGTTAGCGCTAAACGAATGGCACGATCGTCTCCACTACCTACGGCCTTCAAGAAGAAATAGCTCGCAGACTGATATAGCCCCTGAGCTACGAGCGCATTAGAAATATAGGCATTCACTAAAGCTCGTTTGCTAGAATCTTCTGCTCTCTGCAAACTTTGAAAATAGTAACGAGCTGCTTGAAAGTATTCGCCGCGTTTTTCGAAGCGAAGACCTTCCTGTAGATACGACTCTGGCGAATAGTCTGCGAAGACAAGATTCGTAGCCACCAATCCTAGGCAGACAAAGAGTGAAATTTTTTTCCAGTTCTTCACGCGACGAACTCCCCTCGCATTCAAGTTAGAATGTATAACTCAATCCGAGTGTTAAGTAGTTGCTCGTATTGCTATCACTATTCGCATTTAATACTCCGTTTGTTGCGCCAGGAGCGGAATACATTACCGACATGAAATCCAAACGAACGGCGAAGTATCTGCTAATGAAAAACTTCATTCCAGTACCCCAGTGAAAACCGGTATAACTAGCGGCATAAACATTTGAATTTCCGGTGCTGCTATAGTTCAGATCAATCTCTGAAGTAACGCTGTCTACACCAAGTTCAAAATCCCAGTCCATATATACGATCTGGTTGAACATATTGAATTTGGCATAAAAGGGTAAGTACAGAACGCTTCCACCCACGAATGATTTCACATCGCGAATCGAGGGAATCACACTCGTTACAGAACGTAGGGTATTATAGTTACTGTTCGGCGAGTTACTCGCAAGGGCCGCTACCGCAGATATCCCGAAGTTCTCATTAAAATAGTAGGAAAAGCGAGGCACCAACACACTGGCACTGCGATAAGGTTGGCCTAAGCCGAAACCAGCGCCCACCGAAAGTTCAGCCCGCTGGCCATTTACAAACTTGCGGTTCTGTACCACATAGATCTTTTTATCGGGATCTAACCAGCTAAAATCATATTCATCTTTATCCGGAGAATCTTCTGCTCTCGCAAGCGAAGGCCCTGTAAAAAGAAAACAAAACAAAAGAGCGAAAAATAAGTTCGCCGGCTTTTGCAAACGAGACAGCATAATATCCCCCCAATCCTTGGCGGATTCCACTTCAGTATTCTTAAAGTTAGCGTAGCACAAATTCGCTTCCAACATCACAGTGCAAAACATAAGGACAAGAAAAACAAGAATCTTTCTCGGTTATTCCACGCGACCGTGGATTTCTTCCTGTTTCCGTGATGGCATAATTCTCTTGGAGGCGGATAATTTCCTCAGAAACGAGCTTCTCTGTTTCCAATGTATATCCGCTCACAGGTATCACGTCTGCCGTAAGCAAACTCACAAGATAGGCATCCACTCTTGGATTATCGATTCCATCCTCTCGCAGCTTCCGCTCAATTGCACTTCGATAGGCGGCTAGCTGAAATTCGTAGCGCTCGCGACTCTCTTCCAGGATCGACGATTTATAGTCCACTACCGTCCAATGATCTGCGGAGTGCCGAATGAGGCGATCCATGGCTCCATGAATTTTCACACTCGCAAAGCTCCAAACAAATGGGATCTCAGGAAAGGCCTCCACAGAATCGGCAAAAAGTTTCTGGCCGATTTCCGAGGATAGGAATCGCTCCAACACTTGCATGTCTAAATTTAGAAGCTCATCTAATACTTCGCGCTTCTCCGCAGCGCCTTGGGCAAAGTAGGCTTCTTCGAGCCAAAGCCGCGCACTAGCTCGATCAAAATTCGTATTTTTTATTCGTTCCAAAACGCGGTGAAGTGCAATGCCCCGCTCTTTGCGCTCCACCTCCAGTTTTCGAAGGAGCAAGCCCACTCTTTCCCGTTCTGGATCATCTTTCACCAGTTTTCGCTTGGCTGCTTTTAGTTTCTTTGTCCATTCCAGGGGAACTGGCCACTGTGCCACCACCAAATCATCCCACTTCTGCACAAATTTCAGGCGGTGAAACTCTCCACAAAACTGATAGGCGGCTATCTCCGAAATACTAGTAGAGGAAACTCCAGGGGTAATTTTTGAGAAAATTGGCAAATCACTTCCCGTATTTACCAAGGCCGTTGGTGCTTTCTCCGCGATATTACCTTTAACTTGATTGGCGTCTACGCGCTGAAAGTTTTCACTAGCCGGTAAAGCACGCAAAATATTTGCCCAAGCACCGCCACGCTTGGCTTGCTTCTGCAAGAAGATATACTGCTCACTTTTGGCTCTTGTGAGCGCCACATAAAGAAGACGCTTCGATTCTGCTTCTTCTCTTTCTTTGTTTTTTTCTTTGAGCAGGGCGATGGTGTCGGAATCCTTCTCCTCCTCCGACTGCGGAACCAAGGCAGCACCTACACTAGGCATAAATCGCAAACTGCCGCGCTCTGGCGGTGAAGCAGAATCTAGATCTGGCAAAATTACCACCTCAAACTCCAAGCCCTTCGAGGCATGCACGGTCATGATTTGTACGGCACCATGAGTAGCTTCTTCCGAGAGGGATTCTTCGCGAACAGCAGAATCCTCGCTCTCCCAGCCGGCCCAGTGGGATAGCAATTCCACCAAATCAAAGCGAGAAAGATTCTGCTCCTCCAGTGATTCCACGATCCGAATAAACTTTTCCGCCTGCATACGGAGATGGCGAGTGGCCATAGCGGGGTGCTTACGCAGGATTGCGCGCAGTAATTCGCTCATGCACATCACTCTAGTATCCCGGCGCCAGGAAAAGAGTTTGCTAAAAAGAGTGGGGTCTAATTTATGCCAAAGATTTTTTCCCTCTCGCTCACGTAGCGAAAATATTTCTCGGTCGCTAAGTGCGAACCAAGGCGAACGCAATAAGGCGAGCAGAGCCAGATCATTATCGCTAGCATAGAGTGATCTGAGCAGAGATAAACAATCCAAAATGATCATTTGCTGGTAGAACGCGCTACTACTGCCGAGACGAAAGGGAATCGCGGCCTCTTTGAGGGCCTGGAAATAATCGCGATTCCCGGAGAGCTTGCGAAATAAAATAGTAATATCGTCTAATTTCTTTCCATTAAGGATTAACTCTTGAATCTGGCGAACAAGCAATGCTGCTTCTGTTTTCCTTCTCGTTTCCGCAGAATTATCTTCCTCACTAAGGGAATACTCCATTAGCTGCACTGGGCTCCCTGGCTTTTTATGGGCCTGCACTTCAGCCCAATTCGCCTCAAAGCTTGGTCCGCCACCATCGGGTGCTGGGAACATCGCTTTGGAAACTTCCGTGGCAAAATCTACGAGCCGAGCCTGGCTACGATAGTTCGTATCCAACTCATAGAGATTTCCTAGTGCGTGTGCTTCTCGACGCAAGGATTGAAACACGCTTACATCTGCATCTCGAAAACGATAGATCGACTGTTTAGCATCACCCACCACAAAAGCATTGGCGAAATTCGGCTTAGCCACAAACTCCAGAATGGAACGCTGAATCGAATTGGTGTCTTGAAATTCATCCACTAATAATAGATCGATCGAATCACGAATAAGTTTCGCGCCCTCCGGAGTTCTCATCGCCTTCAAGGCGAGCCGCTCTAGATCACTGAAGTCCATTTTCGATTGATCAAACTTCACTTCATCATAGCTCACGCAGTAAAGTTGGAAAAGCTCAAGGAGTGCAGAAAGAGTTTTCAAATTTTCTAGTTCTGGCAGAATGAATTTTTCTGGTCGTGGGGCTCGTCCATTAGCATAGTCCAAGATCCGTTGCGCTTGTTCCTCTACAAGAGATCTACTGCGCACCAATACTTCTAGCATCGATTGCACAGAGGAGCGCCCATACTCCTGATTTAAAATTTCTAACAGCTCGTGCACTCTCGGCCTATTCGATAAAAATAATTCTTGAAAAAGCTGAGTTTGTAATTCCGTTGCGGCCTTTGCATCCAGCATCTCTGCCAATGGATTGGCACCCGCCTGCAGTGGCAACTCATTGATGATACGCCTACAGAATCCATGAATAGTGCTCACTTGAGATTGGGCCTGAGCTGCGATCTCGGCGCCATATTCCTCAATCAGTAAGTGGCTCAAGCGCTCAGAGAGTTCCGCTGCGGCTTTTTCCGAAAAGGTGATCGCTGTAAATCGCTCTACCGCCTGAAAAGGCGTGAGCCCAGTGGCCACTTTTTTCGCAAGGAAGCGCTTCACTTTTTCTACCAGCACTGTGGTTTTTCCCGTGCCTGCACTAGCCTCTAGAAATACGAGAGCCCCTTCCTTGCTTAAGGCCTCCTCCTGACGATCACTAAATACTACAGCCCGCTTCTCTTTGGCCGCAGTCAAAGGCGTTGGGGCTTCGAGCAAGCTAAGAAAATTTTCTTGAGTGATTCGCTGTTGCGCGGGATATTCCACCATTTCCGCTTCAGTGATCCGGCAAGCGGGTCTCACTCGGCACATGGAACAATCCGAGGGTTTCAGCGGTGCCACAGGAAAACTTCCACTTTCGATCCTGCTGGCAATCTGGGAAATCTCCTCGCGTGCGGATTCCCGCAGTGTCTCAAACTCCTGATCTTCCACGAGCGCACCTGAATTTGCGCGTAGTGAAAAATAGCGTTTCCCCTCTTCGGCATCTTTTTTCTTCGATAGATTCAAACTTTTCTTAATTAAGCCTTGGTTCAAGCTTAAATCACGGATGCTTCCATAGTAAGCTGCGGCAGGTTCCAACTCCACTCGGCTCGCCACCGCATCCACATAAACAAAAAGCTGAAAATCTTGTAGCTCCTTTACCTCTTTGGATTTGGGGGTGTTTCCAATTTTATAGTCCACCACAAAGAAGAAGCCATTGTGGGCATCGATATCAATACGATCCACCACACCCTTAAATTCCCTACCAGCAATGGGAAGGGAAAATTTCCACTCACAATCTAAAACCTCTACTTCTGGATTTTTTGTGAAAAAATTGGCCTCTTCAGCAATATATAGGCGCAATATTCGCTCCAGGCGCTTCACCTGCAAAGTAAAGAGCCCCACATTGCCCATATAGTAGCGAGTTTTCATTTCACTGCTGGCGAGCACTACGGATTCTTGGAGTAAGCGTGCCCTTTCTTCTTCGCTGGTGGCTCTTCTTCCCTTCTTCTCACGGTAAAAAAGCTCTAACACCCTGTGCGCGAAGCTGCCCTCATCGAGCCTGCGAATATCTAATTCTGGAGCCTGCACCTTATCTTCAATTTTTAAAACCCTTCCAACAAACGCCAGGAAGGCACACTTTTTATATTCATTAATGAGGCTCGCAGAATAGTGGTCTGGATGAAATACCCCAACTTCTCCAGGCGCCTCTACCGGATTCGCCTCTTCAAAAGAAACAATGGCTTGCGGCCACTCTCTTTTTTCTAGGCTCACTGTAGAAAGCACCCAAGTTGGCGTTAGTTCAGCGCCAAGCAAGTTTTCCTTCGCTCGCGAAAATAGAATCCTACTCTGCGAATGCAACGATCTAAAATATTGCAGAAACTCGAGTTCTGCTTCTAGGCGGGTGGGGAGCAGGTAATCAGAAAGCTTACGCCTCACGTTCTCTTCCAAAAAGAAAGAGGCTCTGCTTACTGGCTCTAAACTCGAATTCATTCCTAGGACGAGAAGGAGCGTTTTTTCTCCTAATGGAGGTAGCCACTCGCCAAAATTTCCCAGTAAAAATTGATCACTTAATTTTTCAAAGAGTAGCTCAGGCTTTGCCCGCAGAGAAAGGCTAAGTTCACTAAGCCAATCGGCAAAACTATAATCGCCTCGCAAACTCGTGCCTAGGTGAGCCGATTTTCTCAAGATAGCGGCCAATATGGTGTGTGCCTCACGCTCTGAGCCGAGAGATAGTGGTAGTTTCGCAAGATTCGCAAACTGAGAGAGTTCTGCAAACTTTTGTAAGGCTTCATGAAAAACGATCGCTGTGCCCTTTCGAGGAAACAGAAGATGGAGGCGCTCTAGTTCCTTCGCAAAACTAGCAATCTCCGCATCCATTTCGCTGCGCTCTTTCCATTCACGCAGGCCTTTGCGAATTCCGAGGCGACTTGCCTTCAACGCCAGTTCAGGCCAGAAATTTTCTCCACGGGTGGCAGAAAGCAACTCCGCATACTGGAGCGCTGGCCCTAAGGCATAATCTTCCGATATCAAGGCTAGCGCCTGAAGAATAAATTTTCCAAAGGGATGAGATTCAGGCGTACTCGCAAAGATTTTTCTATCGAGACCTAAGGCGGCACCAAATTCCGATTCCATCGCGGGAGATTGAAATAGGTTTTTCTCAAAGAGAAAGCAAACACGCTCAAACTCGTTGCGCTCCACAACGAGACGAGCCAAAGTGGCCGCAGCGCGAAGCTCTTCCGATTCCAACTGTGATTCTGCCATTACATAAACGGAATCCTTCGATTCTAGATGAGACGTATTGCCTACACTAATCTCACCACTAAAATTAGTGGCCAAATTTCTCACCAACAGAAGCGAAGATGACCACTCAGCCTGCTCTTTGGCCTTCAGCGTTGATTGAATAGCTTCTTCACTAGCGTGCACGGCCACAAAGATAGGGACTCTGCGAGCTAGCGACTGCAATAGTTCCACCTCCAGCAAACAGGCATCACTGAATCCCAAAAAATAGAGCGGAATATCCCAGTTTGTTTCCACCGCCGCTTCTAGCAAATCGCTCTCATCGCATTCTCTGGGATTTGCTGCTTGTAACCTAGCAGCAAAGGCCGCTGCAAGAATCCATAGTTCGGCATATTCTGCTTCGCGATGTTTCCCGAGGAGCTCCATGGCTCTCTCTAGCTGATCCCGATTTTTTAGCCCTGCGAGATGAAGCTCTTTTATACTCGAAAGTATGGAGGCGAAGAAGGATTCATTCTTCAACAAAGTTGCCAGAAGAGGTAGATGGCCTGCCTCCACAAGCAGCTTCGACGTTTCTCGAAAAAGTTCGCGCTCACGCACTGGATCTATATTGCGAATCGCAATTTTTTGGGAAATAAACACTTCGCGAGCTCTATCCTTAATCCAAGTGTTCCAAGGATAGAGCGTGGCTCCGAGCCGCACGTTGCGCTTTAAAAATAGTCTCTGCTCTAGCCATTGCAATCCAAGATCGCCCACATGTGGGCCTAAAATAAGATGTGCCTCACCCGTTTCTAAAAATTTTTCTGCAAAGTGATAGGCATTAGCCCAATCCTTCCCTGCAGGAATAAAACGAATACTGGGAGTTTTAGAGAACGAAGAATTCACTGGATCAACAAATCCAATCCACGGGCCTTCAACGTTACACCTACTGGTTTCTTTACCACATCACCGATGAGATGAGCGTCTTCGCCACGCTTCCGTAAAAATTTTACCAGCTCTTCACCCTTGCTCGTAGCAATCACGAAGCCGAGGCCCATATTGAAAGTGGAATACATCTCTAGATCATCTAGCTCCGCCCTAGATTGTAAGAGTTGAAAAAAACTCGGCAGCGCAGGTAAATTCGATATTCGATAGCCAAATTTTCCATTGATGCGCGGAATATTATGAAAGCCCGAACCAGTGATATGAGCACATCCTTTAATCTGAAATGTATTTTTTGTCAGAGCTGCCATCACCGAAGCTACATAGAGTTTTGTTGGAGTAAGTGCCTGAAGCAGCAAATCCTTTTCTTCCGGACGAATCAGTTTACGCAGCAATGAATAGCCATTCGAATGCGGACCACTCGAAGTAATGCCAACGAGTTGATCACCTACCTTTAATTTTTTCCCATCAAGAACTTTTGACTTCTTCACCTCACCCACACAGAAGCCGGCCAAATCATAGTCGCCATCAGGGTACATACCGGGCATCTCTGCCGTTTCGCCACCCACGAGAGCCATTTTCGTTTCCAAACAACCCTGCACAACTCCCTCAAGAATTGCTTCGCTCACTGCGAGGTCTAATTTTCCGCAGCCTATGTAGTCGAGAAAGAAAAGCGGCTTTGCACCTGTGCAAATCACATCATTCGCGCACATTGCTACTAAATCCACACCAATCGTATCGTGTTTCTGTAGCGCCTGAGCGATTCGCAATTTGGTGCCCACGCCATCCGTGCCTGCGGCCAAATACTTTCCCCCACCAATATCAAAGAGAGAGGCAAAACCACCCACGCCACTCTTCACTTCTTTGCCGTAAGTACTCTTTACTCGCTTCTGAATTCGCGCCACAAAAGCATCGCCCTTATCGCGATCCACTCCGGATTGTTCATAGGTAATTGGCATAAGAAAAACTCCTATCTAGTGACGAAAATGCCGGCGCTCCGAAAAGAGCATACTGATTCCATGGCGATCACAAGCCGCAATCACTTCTTGATCCCGAATGCTACCACCAGGTTGCACAATAAATTTAATGCCTAGCTCGGCAGACACATCCACGATATCGGCGAAGGGAAAAAATGCATCAGAAACCAAAATAAGTTTCTCGAGACTTCCCTTTTCTTTCGCCCGCGGACCAGCCAGGGCGCGCAAACTATCCACGCGATTGGGTTGCCCCATGCCAGCTCCAACCAACTGATAATTTCCCTTTGTCTCACCCACAAGCGCGATAGCATTGCTACGAAGATGTTTCCCTGCGAGCACTCCGAAATGACATAGTGAAAAAAGTTCACGAGGAAACTCTTTTTTCGTAACAGAACGAAACTCTGGATCCTTACCCTCATCTTCATCCTGCACCAAAATTCCGCCGGATACAGAGCGCAGCATTTTCTCTGGTCCCGGAACTCTTGGTGCGCAAAGCAATACTCGTAGATTTTTCTTCTTTGCGAGTTCGGCAAGCGCCTCTGAGCTAAGGGATGGAGCGATGATTAGTTCCACAAACTTATCAGCCAGCCAATGCACCACATCCACATCTACCGCATGAGAAAAACAAAGAATACCACCGAAGGCACTCACTGGATCTCCAGCCCACGCCAACTGCAAGGCTTCTAGGGGGGTTTTTCCGGTGGCGAGGCCGCATGGGTTTAGATGTTTTACAATGGAAACCACATTTGAAGTGCCGTTCAATAATTGAAACACATCACTGCAGGATCGATGAGCGGCATCCGCATCGAGAATATTATTATAGGAAAGTTCTTTGCCTTGCAGGATATCGGCAGAAGCAATCCCTGGCATATTGGAGCGCACTCGATAAAAACTGGCTGCTTGATGTGGATTTTCACCATAGCGGAGTTTGCGTCCATGCTCCAAAAAAAGAATTTGTGAATCTTCTGCTAGAAAACGTTTCGATAATTCCTCTGCAATCATCGCCTCATAGCGAGCACTCAAGGAAAAAGCCGCAGCGGCCAGGCGCTTCCTTGTTTTCAAAGAAAGCATCATCTCTTGGTCCGCTAGCTCAGCCATAATATCTGCGTACTGATGGGGGTGAGTAGCCACTGCCACATGCGCGTGATTTTTTGCAGCAGCACGAACCATAGTGGGTCCGCCTACATCGATCTCTTCGATCAATTCCTTTTCGCTCGCATTTCGTTTCACCGCTTCAGCAAAAGGATAAAGGTTACAAACCACTAAATCAGTGGCTTCCACGCCCATCGATTTGGCAGTGGCTACATCCTCAGGATTATCGCGGCGATAGAGCAAGCTGCTAGCGAAGGGAAAACTGATGGTTTTCATTCGTCCGCCAAAGGCTTCGGGATTGCCCGTAAGCTTTTCCATCGGCGTGATGGGCACACCAGCTTCTGTTAGTTTTATGGCCGTGCCGCCAGTAGCTAGAATCTCTACTCCATTCTTTTGCAAGAATTTCGCGAAACCAATAATCCCTTCCTTATCGGACACACTAAAAAGGGCGCGCTTAATGCGTACAAGATCCATATTATCTTCCTTCGATATATTTCACGCAATTTTCAAATATCTGTAGGCCAACCCCTGGAGCATCACGATTCTGCAGGCTGCTAGATTGAGGATGTTGCAGATTAGAAATTGCCGCCTCTGGATGAGGCATCAAACCAAAAACTAAACCCAAAGGATCGCATACACCGGCAATTCGTCCGAAGGAACCGTTCACTTCTTCGGTATAGCGCAGTGGTATTTGTCCGTTAGCGATGAGTTTTCTATGAATGATTTCCTCTTCTCCTGCAAGCAAAGTCACTTTCCCTTCTCCATGACGGATGGGAAGAGTGAGGGAGCTGAGTCCCTTTGTCCAAATGCATATGCTTTTCTCTTCGGCCGTTAAATGCACCCAGCGATCTAAAAAGCTTCCGCTATCATTTTTTGCAAGAGCCATCGTACGAGGTGCAAAAGGTTCCGGCAGTAAACCTAATTTGGTGAGCGCTTGAAATCCGTTGCAAATCCCGATCACAGGATTTTTTCTCGCCACATATTCCTTTAGCTCGGCGCCTAGCAAAGATTGTAATTTCAAAGCGAGCACTTGTCCGCTGCCCAAATCATCGCCAAAGGAAAATCCTCCAGGCAACGCGAAGGCCTGATAGCTATGCAGTGTTTTCGGAGCGGACAATAAATCATTAATATGCAGAATTTTTGCTTCTGCTCCCGCTAGTTCAAAGGCCCGCGCCGTTTCGCGTTCGCAATTGATTCCATCGCCTGTGAGTACCAAAACTTTTGCCTTCATTCAGCCGCTCCTCGCCACGCCTGCTCAAGCTGAGCTAGCGGAGCATCGATAATCACTAATCCATGACGAGTTACTCGCAGGATATCCTGAGCGCTAACCTCGCCAAATCGTACCAAGGGAGTATCCGCAAAGTGCTGAGAGAATTGCTCTAATTTGTCCGCAGCAATACTCACCACAAAACGTCCTGGCGTTTCATGGAATAAATACTCTGCGAGTGTGCCCTGGTAATCCGCCAATTCCTTTTCTAGTTTCTCTAACTCTACATTTACGCCGAGCTTTCCACCCATGGCAGATTCTGCGAGAGCCACGATCACGCCGCCTTCGGAGCAATCATGACAGCTTCTCAATAGCCCAACCTGAATGGCCTGATGCACTTTTTTGTAAAGAGAGAAATTTTCTTTTCCAAGCACAGGAGGAGGAGAGCGAAGCACAATATCTTTCGGCAAGAGCACAGTTTCTTCCAGTTCGGATCCGCCCATGTGGCGCGTATTTTTCCCAAGCAAAAACACTAGATCACCCGATTTTTTAAAATCACTGGTGACGGTCTTGGCCACATCATGCACCTTGCCCATCGCGGTAACGAGCACTGTGGGCGGCACACTAATCTTCACTTCTTTGCCAAAGCGATTGCGACCGATGAAATCATTTTTCATACTGTCTTTACCGCTTACAAAGGGAGCACCATATTGCAGGGCTAGATCATAGAGCCCGCGATTCGCGCGAACGAGTTGGGCTAACTTATGCTGAGCATCTGGATTTTTTTCCCCAGGCAACGGATCGGGCCAGCAGAAATTATCAATTAGTGCTATCTGTTCAGGATCAGCCCCTACACAAACCGCATTGCGTACTGCTTCATCCAGAGCATGTTGAGCCATAACATAAGCATCATAGCGAGAGAGTTTGGGTTGGAGACCGCAGGAAATTGTTACACCTGCTTTTTCGCCGCCCCCATGGGGTTTCAACCAAACCACCGCAGAATCACCAGGACCATGCGCCTCGCTACCCACGAAAGGCTTCACTAGCGTGGCGGCTTGTACTTCATGATCGTAGCGACGTACCCAGGATTCTTTGCTGCGAATATTCCAGCGAGCGAGCAGCGTATAGAGCGATTTTTCCAGAAAGGCGCGAGAATTAATTTCCGTGGGGCTCACTGAAGCGAGCTTAGGGAAAGTGCTCCACGAAGGAGTTTCCCGAGGGCCCTCCCAGCGCGCTTTTAGAATCATGGCCGGAAGCCCTTCATGCAGGAAATGCAAATCGAGTAGCGCCACTGTTTTCTCTCGATAGACAATCTCCAGCATGCCGCTATCAGTAAATTCGCCCAAGGCCGAGGCCTCTACGCCGCGACGTTTCGCAAGCGCAAGAAAGGCATCCAGCTTTTGCTTTGGCACGGAGAACGTCATTCGCTCTTGGCTCTCACTCACCACAAGTTCAAAAGGTTGCAAACCCGGATATTTCACAGGCGCATTGGTGATATCAAGTCGTGCCCCATTTGTTCCGAGCGCCATTTCCCCAACGCTGGAGCTCAAGCCACCGGCGCCATTATCCGTTACGCTAGAAAATAATTCTCGATCACGAGCTTCCAATAAAAAATCAGCCAGGCGCTTCTGCGTAATGGGATCGCCAATCTGCACTACTGTGGCAGGTGCATTCTCATTTAGTTCCATCGAACTAAAAGTAGCGCCATGAATTCCATCTTTGCCGATGCGTCCGCCGGCCATCACGATCACATCTCCAGGCTGCTGGCCCTTGCTTGCCGTGGAAAGACCACTCGGTAAAGTATGGGGTAGCACACCGATAGTTCCGCAAAATACGAGAGGCTTTCCGGCGAAGTCACGATGGAAAGCGAAGGCCCCATTCACGGTGGGAATCCCAGATTTATTGCCACCATCCTCAACGCCTAAATGCACGCCATCAAAAATGCGTCGTGGATGCTTTAATCCATCCGGGAGTTCGCGCTCCTCTCCATCTCCCGGCCAATCCGGTGGCGCAAAACAAAACACATCTGTATTGGCAATCGGACGCGCGCCCATGCCGCATCCAAGAATATCTCTATTCACTCCCACAATTCCTGTGAGCGCACCGCCGTAGGGATCAATTGCCGATGGAGAATTATGTGTTTCTACTTTTATACAAAGGTCAATTTTCTCATCAAAGCGCACGATGCCCGCATTGTCGGAAAAAACAGAAACGAGCCAAGGAATATTTCTCGCGGCCTTAGTATCATCAGTAGTTTTTTTAATAAAACTCTTGAACAAACTCTTCACGGTGAAGGCCCCAAATCGAGGATAGATCTCCTCAGGCCAACTCGCCTCATCCGTTTCGGTATAATCAATTTCGGCAGCAAAAATTTTATGCTTGCAGTGTTCGCTCCAGGTTTGGGCAAAAACTTCCATTTCTACATCGGTGGGATCAGCAGTGAGCCCATACTTTTCTCTGGTCTCTTTTACCGCGGGATCTTGATAGTGGTTACGGATCGTTTCAATTTCACTCAATGTAAGCGCCCAGCACTGTTCCTTGCTTATTCGCTCCAGGGATTTTCCATCTTGATCCAGCGAAATAATGCCAACCCTTGCTTCATCCGGGAGTATCACTTCTGGAGCTTTTTGAAATTCAAATCTCTTGCCCGTATAATACTCTTTCCAATCCATTACTTTGATTTCTTCAATCACGGGATTGGCAAGGCACTCATAGGCCACTCGCTCTGCATCGGCAAAACTTAGCTCGCCGAAAAAATACACTGCTTTGCCCGTATACACGTGCACATGGTGATCTCTAGCGAAATCGCTAACTAGTGAAAGTGCCTCTGTGGCAGTTCTTCCCACATTGTCTGTAACGCCCGGTAAGTAGCGAATCTCTGCCACATAACTTGGTTGCAAATTAATTCCTGCGGGGCTGCGAAACTCTTTCGCTGCCGCAAATTCATACTCTTGCAAAATAGGATCTGCGAAAACTTGCTTGGCCCATGATTCTAAAGTGCCATCCTCGATACGTTGTTCGGCTTCCGCTTTCAGCCAGAAAAGCTGCACCACTTCTGCTCCAAAGAGCGAAATGCCAAGATGATCTCGGGCTAACTTCGCTGCACTTTGCTCCCGCGCTTGGCAATGGAGATCTCTTACTTCCAGCCGTCGAACCATCATTGTTTTTTACCTCTAATGCTAATCCAGGAGTGATTTGATTTTTTTACGAGAGCTAATTTTCCCGCCATTGCCAAATCCAGGGCTTTTGGAAAAAGCTTATGCTCTAATTTCCTGCCCTTGGCTTCAAAGTCTTGTAGGCTATCTTTCTCTTCGCGCTCAAAGGCTCCCTGCAAAATTACTTTGCCCGTATCGAGGCCAGCATCTACTAAGTGAACGGTGACGCCAGAAATTTTCACCCCATCGTGAAACGCGCGTTCATAGCCATGGAGCCCAGGATAGGCAGGTAAGAGAGAGGGATGCACATTCATCACTCGCGAAAATCCTAATCCTTTGTCGTCAAAGAAATCGAGAAAAGATTTTCCCACTATTTTTTTATAGCCCGCGAGACAAGCCCAATCAGGTTTATATCTGCGCAATATTGCCAGCAGCGATCCTTCATTTTTTGCATCAATCACAAAACTAGGAATGCCAAACTCCTCGGCAATTTGGAGCACTGGGGCTTCCGCTCGATCACTGATAACAGCGAGAGCACTCATTTTTTCAGAGTGTTTTTTTGCGTGAGCCAAGAGCACTCTTGCATTAGAGCCGGCTCCCGAAGCTAAAATCACAAAGGTTCCTTTAGACACCGATATCTCTCCGAAATTGCATGCCGCGGAATTGCACTTTCCCTAACGCTTCATAGGCTTTTCTTCGCGCTTCGTCTCTTGTTTTTCCAAGCGCCGTAATGCCCAGCACTCGTCCGCCATTGGATTGCAAGCCACTCTCTCCCTGCTTCACTCCCGCATAGAAGAGCTTCGCCTCAGAGATTTCTCCCTGCTCAATTGCATCACCACGGGCCACATTTTTTCCAGGATATCCCTCCGCCGCTAGCACCACATGCACAGCGGTTTCTGAAATAAAACGAGGACCACTACGAGGCATCTTATCGAGTGTTCCCTCGGTAGAGGCTTGCAGCCATGGAAACAAATCCTCGGCTAAGAGAGGCAATAGAGCTTGTGTTTCTGGATCACCGAAACGCGCATTAAACTCAATCACTTGCGGTCCCTCTGGAGTGATCATGAGTCCGATAAAAAGCATTCCTTTAAATGGCACTCTTCGGAGCAGAGGCTGCACAATTCGTGATTGAACCATAATTGCCAAATTGATTTCAGTCCAAGCGGCAGGAGAATAGGCACCCATGCCACCGGTATTCGGCCCTTGGCCTCCATCCAGCAGCTGCTTATGATCACAGGCAAACCCAAAGGGCACCGAAGATTTTCCATCGCATAAAAAGAAGGCCGATACTTCTCTTCCGCTTAGTTTTTCTTCGATCACTAATTCTTTGGCGGCGGACAATTGGGAAAGCTCCTGCAACGCTACTTGAGCTTGCTCCTTCTCCTCGCAAACGATCACCCCTTTGCCAAGAGCCAAGCCGTCTGCCTTAATCACCCAGCCAGTTTTCCAGCTTTGTCTTTCCAAAAATAGCTTCGCCTCCTCCGCAGAGGAAAAGGTGGAGAATTTTGCTGTTGGAATCCCAGCCGTGCGCATTAAATTTTTTGCATAGACTTTCGACCACTCTAGGCGAGATTGAGCCTTCGTAGGACCAAAGCACTTGATCTTATGCTGTTCGAAGAAATCTACTACGCCATCAGCAAGCGCTTGATCTGGCCCCACCACCACAAAATCTATCGCTTCGTTTTTTACTAAGGCTAACCAAGAATCAAAATCAAAGGCAGCCACCACTTTAATTTTGTTTTTCTCAAGGGCGATGCCAGGATTTCCTGGGGCAACAAATATTTCGTTCACAAGCGGAGATTGAGCGAGTTTCCAAGCGATGGCATGCTCCCTTGCACCGCTGCCTATCACCAAGAGTTTCATCGTAAATCCTTTAGGGCATCAATCGCCAAAGTAAGACTAGGCGCTTCTGGAAAATAGCTCACATCAAACAACTTTTTTGCGATTGCCTCGGCCAGAGCCGGGTATAAATCGCAGACCTTTTTAAAAGCCTGTGCATCTAGTTTTTTCGGAGTCTCCCGAAGCTCTTCGCGAGAAATTTTCTTCCAATCTTTTATTCCGCGAGCCTCTGCAAGCTTCTTTGCCTCTTCCACGGCTTTCGCCCAAGAACTATCTCGGTAATAGACACGCAAAATTTCTTTCGAAAAATGCACTTTACCGGCGAGCAGTCTCAGCTCATCCGGACCAATTGAATCTACCAACATAAAACTGCGGCGATCTTTTTCCCCCGGCGAAAAGGCGAATTCAAATTTGCCATCCCATAGCTCAAGCCCCAACTCCGCAAATAGATCCTTGAGACGACTCGCCACCAGCAATGTAAAATCCTGTAAATCTTGAAACTCCAATTCACTAAGGCCAGCGATTTTTTTTGCTTCCTTCGCAGATAAAAATCGGTCGGTGGGTTCGAGCTTGGAAAAAAATTCTACCACTGGCTTTTCGAGCCAAGTATTTGGCTCCACATTTGCCCGCTTCAGATAGGAGCTGCCCTTGGGAGCACCGAAGCGAAAAACCACCTCAAGCGGCACGAGCATTGGCGCAAGCGGCGTTTGATAAGCGCTATAATCCCAAGTAATTTTCCCTTCACTCACAGAGCTTTTTGGCGCAATTCTCGGCAGAGAGCGAACGCTGAGTCGATTCGATTTTTCTCCAAGTGCTAGAATCTGATTTTTCTCATCCACCAAGCCGAAGCTGTGATGGCGGATCCCATGAATTCTAATATTTTGAAGAAGCGGAGAGCTCTCTAGAAAAGATTGTGGCTTCCAGTGTTGCCAATTTTTTTTGTCTGCCAAGAAACGAAAGAAAAGATCTCCCATCACCGCAAGTGCCTCGCCCTTTTGAGGCAAACTATCCGGCATCTCCCCCCAATCAAAGATGGAGTAGCGATCAGAGAAAACGAAAGTATAGGGATCTTGCCCATCGACACCGTAAATATCTTTTACTGATCCTCGATAGAGCAGACCCTGCTCAGGCATGTATGTATCCCTTTTTCGCATTGGTTAAGAAGGGAGAGTGCATTTTGTTAGCATTCGCAAGCTGAAGCGAAAAGAGCATCGCATTGCCAATATTATTGATACCGGTCCAAAGTCCATTCGGCACGCTATTCACTCTTCTTGCAACGGCAACTCCCGAGTAGGGATCGCGGTAGGCCTGTTCATTCAGCACTGGAACAAAAAGTCGAAGCTCTTCTGAACTTTTTACCGGAGGTCCATACGGGAGAGGGCACTCTGGATCTGTTGAGTTCACATCGGCCAAGCAAATATTCACTTCATTCTCTTGCGGACGATCCACTAGATGTAAATCTATCTTCGTTTTCTCGGCAATTTTTTCCGCGCGAGCCAGGAGGCCCTCTACTTGTCCGCGCTTGTGGCGCTCCACCACGATATTAAACCGATCAAAGGTGAATTGTAGATCAAGGCGGCTCCAGCGCAGAATGGCATCGGCGGCAGCATTGTACTGGTCTGGCGCAGTGGCCATCACTGGAATGCCAAAGGGCATTTGCGCGATCGAAAAGAAAGAATCCACTCCACCGATAGCCGCGGAGCAAGGAATTCCAAAAACGGGTATGAGTAATTTTGCCGCCACAATTCCCGGCAAGTGGGCTGCGAGTCCGGCGCCCGCAATCACCGCTTGCGCATCCACCGTGGAGAGTTCCTTATCAAGAAGTTCCGGGCTGCGGTGCACGCTGATCATGCGAAAATCCAGTTCGTGCCCCTCACTCAAGAGGCGCGCTTTCAAAGGCTCATAGATATTCGCATCCGAGTTGCTGCCAAAAATCACTAAAATTTTCATGCTTTTCCCTTTCCGCGTCGATCTCCACGGCGGCGCTTTTCAAACGCTATCCCAGCAGACACATCCGTTGGATATTTTCCATCTAAGCACGCCATGCACATGCTCTTTAAGCCGATCGCTTCCCGCAAACTATCTTGATCGAGATACACTACCTTATCCGCGTTTAAGGCCTCCGCGATCTGCTTTTCATTTCTATCGGTCGCAATCAATTCTTCGGGATTTGGAAAATCAATCCCATAAAAGCAAGGCTTACGAATCGGTGAACAAGTGCTCACAAAATAAACTTCTTTGGCCCCCGCTCTACGCACCAAATCCACGAGTCGCTTCGAGGTGGTTCCCCGCACGATGCTATCGTCCACGAGCAATACATTCTTACCCTTGATTTCGCTCTTCACCGGATTCAACTTCAGATCTACTGCCTTCGTGCGCTTCTCTGGAGTATTCAAAATAAAGCTGCGCTGAATATAGCGATTCTTAATCAGCACTTCGCGGTAGGGAACTTTAATTTCCTCTGCTAACGCAATCGCCGCGATTCGGGATGTTTCTGGCACTGGCACCACAATATCCGGGCTCATCTCGCCGAGCTCGATCGAGCGCTGCACTAGTTTCGCAAGACCTTTCCCCAAATTGAGCCGCGCGGTATAGACGGGCTTTCCTTCCAAGATGCTTTCTGCACCGGCAAAGTAAACCCACTCAAACATACAAGGGGTAGCTTCCTTCACTGCTTCCGGCAAAACCTTGCGATGAAGCTCACCGCGGGTGTTCACGAAAATCAACTCTCCAGGCTTCACATCACCCAAGGATTCATAGCCTAAAAAAGAAAGTAAAATTAATTCGGAGCTCACACAGTAGGCTTTTTTCGTACTCTTTTCGCCGGTCACAATATCAGTAACCACAGCATCACGAACGCCCAAAATCAGCGGACGTATCCCACGAGGATCACGAAAGGCAAAGAGCCCCTGCCCCGCTATCATGCTCACCACGGAATAGCCGCCATTCACGGAGCGCATCACCGAGGAAACAGCATTTTCGATTTGCGCAAAACTTAGCTCGGCTGATTTATTTCCCGCATCCAGCAAGGCATCGGCAAAAAGATTTTCGATCACCTCTAAATCATTATTAGTTAGAGGCATGCGATGGCGCTCACGGCGCAATTTCTCGGCGAGCTCATAGTAGTTCACGAGATTGCCATTATGGGCCATGCCAATGCCGTAAGGATAATTTAAAACGAGGGGCTGGATATCGTGTTTATTATCGCTTTTTCCAACAGTGGAATAGCGAGTGTGTCCGATAGCCATTCGGCCAGGGAGACGATTCACAATCTCTTCGTTGAAAACGCTTTCGACTAATCCGTTGTCTTTCCAGAGATGAAAACCCGGACCCTCTCCCTCTTCATAGGAGAGTATACCGGCGGCATCTTGCCCACGGTGCTGAAGCGTGAAGAGTCCCATGAAAACTTCTTTTGCGGCCTCTTCAGGGCCTATGATTCCTACAACCCCACACATGCCATCTACTATCGCAGGCCCACCAGGGAAGGTAAAGAAAGCGCTTATTTTTTAATCACTTGCGCCGCACAATTTGACGCAGGATTAGCTTTGAAATAGGGGGTGACTTTGCTATAGTGCGCCGCATGATCAAAATCTTTCTTTGGGTTGCCATGCCATGGCTATTGTTCGCCATTGGCTGCTCTTCCAATTCCGCAGACCCAAGCCCGAAAATCGTTCGTTGGACGAGTTTCCCTGTGGAGCTCTATGTGAGTCCAAGCGTTAGCGCCGATGCGGGTACCACCGCCGACCTAGCCCAAGCCATTGATTTTTGGGAGAGCAAAGCGGGCCAAAAGCTCTTTAATTTCAAGGGGTCATGGACAGGGGATAGCGCCAACTCGAATAATTTGGTAACTGGCACCCTAAACAATCCCACGGATGTGCTGGTAAATTTGTTCTATTTTCCGGGCACCTGGCCCTTTGATGCCCACTATGCCGGCAAAACTGCGGTTCACTATGAAGACAGCACAATTCAGCACAGTCTTATCATGATGAATATTGGGATGAATTTCTGTCATGGGGATTGCGCTGCCGATAGCGATCTCGGTGCCGTGAGTGAGCGGAGAGCGATCACCCACGAACTCGGGCATTTTTTGGGCCTTCCCCACGATTCGGATACCTCTAATATTATGTTTCCCACCATCCAACCCGGTGCCGACCTAAGCACGCAAACTGTAGACGTGAATCTCCTTCGCGCCCTCACGGATTAGCGCGCCTTTTCATTGACCACCCCCTCCCCATCGCGGTAGGAAGGGGCATGAAGAAAATCTTAGCTGTTGGCTCCTTGGCGTTCGATTCCGTTTCCACTCCTGCTGGCCGTGCCGAGCATGTGCTCGGTGGATCCGTAAATTACTTCTCGCTCTCTGCAAGCTTTTTCACCAAACTGCAAGTGGTGGGCGTTGTGGGCGAAGATTTTCCGAAAGACCACCTGAGCTTCATGGAAGGCCGCGGAATCGATGTGAGCGGCGTGCAAGTGGTTCCAGGAAAAACCTTCCACTGGACAGGTGAATACGGCAAAGACTTGAATGAAGCCATCACCCTTTCTACTCAGCTCAATGTGTTTGAGCATTTCCAACCAGAACTTCCGCAAGACTACCGCAATGCCGAGTATCTTTTCTTAGGCAATATCGCCCCTGAACTTCAATACTCAGTGCTCGACCAAGTGAAAAATCCAAAGATTGTGGCTCTCGATAGCATGAATTTTTGGATCACCGGCCGTAAAGACGAACTCTTGAAAGTGCTCCCTCGTATCAACTTGCTCACCATCAATGAAGGTGAAGCAAAGCTACTGGCTGGCGAAACCAACGTATTCTCTGCCGTGGATAAAATTCTCGCTATGGGCCCTCAAGTGGTGGTGGTGAAGCGCGGCGAATACGGCGCCTTCGTTTCGGTGGGCGGAGAAATATTTTCTTGTCCTGCTGTGCCTGTGCGCAGAGTAGTAGATCCTACAGGAGCCGGCGATACATTCGCTGGTGGTATGATTGGCTACCTCGCCTCTCACGATGCTTCCCTCACTCCCGCAGCCATGCGCCAAGCCCTGCTAACGGGAACTGTGATGGCCAGCTTCACCGTGGAAGATTTTAGTATTCGACGTCTGCAGCGCTTAGAGAAAACAGAAATCGAGCATCGCAGACAAGAGCTTCTTCGCATCATCACTCCGTGATAGCCTAAGAGCATGATCGAAGATCTCGCCATAGTATTGCGTTCGCAAGCGTTTAAAGAGCGAGATCGTTTAGTTACTTTTCTCACCGAAAAACACGGCAAGATCACCGGCATCGCGAAAGGCGCCATCCATTCGAAACGTTTCGGTGGCACGCTCGATCTCTTCGTATGTTCCGCGATTCATTACAAAGAAAGCCAAGGCAGTGAGCTCGTGCGGATCGATGAAGCTCACCTGCGCCGCGATTTTTTGGCGATACGAGAGCGGCTAGAGAATATGTCTGCGGCGGGATACTTCACGGATCTCGTGCTCCGCCTCACCCAAGAGAAACAAGCGGCCCGAGAAATTTTTCTCCTACTCTCGCACTATCTTTATCTACTCGAAACTGCGCCTGCCACCCATGAGATCGTGCGCTCTTTCGAAGTGAAACTCTTGGAACGCCTCGGGTATGCGCCAAACTTTGAAGAATGCGCTGCTTGTGAGGCGCCACTCTTTGGGGATAATGCAGGCAGCTTTGTGAGCGTGGCCGTGGAGCGCGGAGGATTTCTTTGCAGTGCCTGTTCGCCGGCTGCAAGCCGCCGCGTTGACCCCAATTCCATTCTCTGGATGATCCTAGCACGAGAAACATTAATTCAGCATACGCCTACCCTCCACTTCTCGCAGGAGCATATGGCGGAAGGACTCAATATTTTGCAAAGCTTTTTGCGCTGGCATGCGCCAGGAATCGGTGAGCATGAGTTTCGCTCTCACGCTTTATTGGAAAGATTTTTGGAAGAGGCGAGAAACCAATCTATGGCGGCTGCGAGATCATCAGCCACAAAAGAAGGCCTCGATTCCGCAGGAATCTGACGCCCCCCCACTTTTAAAATATGCTCTTCTTCACGGCCCTTGCCCGTGCGCAATAAAATGGACGCAGCACACTTCGCACGGTTGCCACAACCTACATCCACCAATTTATCGCCGATAAAAGCGGATCGACTAAGATCAAGGCCAAGCTGATTAGCCGCTTCCAGCACTAATTTCGGAAGCGGTTTACGGCACTTGCAACGATCCAGCGGAGCATGCGGACAAATCTGATAAAGATCTATGCTCGCTCCAGCTTCATCCTGCAGTAATTCACTTACCCTACGATTAATCAGCGGGAGAGCATTTTTATCAATGAGTCCGCGACTGATCCCGGACTGATTGGTAACGACCACAATGGCAAAGCCCGCGTCTTGCGCCTTTTTAATGGATTTTGCAGCACCAGGAATTAACTCAATGAGTTTTGGATCATGAATATACACCCGATCAATATTGATGGTGCCATCACGATCTAAAAAGAGAGCGGGTTTTGTCACCGAGGCCTCTTTTGAATCCAACTCCACGCAGAGTGCACGATGGACTTCAAATCATTTTTCGGTTTCCAACCGAGCACGCGCTCGATCTTTGAACTGTCAGCAATGAGAGCCGGTGGGTCGCCCGCACGCGCCCCTACGATTTGATATTTCAGTTTCCGTTCGCTCGTAGATTCAACCAACTTAAGCACCTCAAAAACACTGGAACCCTTCGCAGTGCCCAGATTAAATACATCTGATTTACCACCGTTCAAAAGATATTCCATGGCTCGGAGATGAGCGTCGGCAAGGTCTTCTACGTGGATATAATCGCGAATGCAGCTACCATCTGGAGTGGCGTGCTTATCTCCAAAAATCTTCATTTCAAAACTTGGATCGAGGGCATTCTCCAGAAGACGCGGAATAAGGTGCGTTTCAGGATTATGCATTTCGCCGATCTCGCCTTCTGCATCAGCTCCAGAGGCATTAAAATAGCGGAGCGATACATAGCGAGTATCATAGGCATGAGAAAAATCAGCGAGCATCTCTTCGATCATTTTTTTTGTGCGCCCATAGGGATTTACCGGATTGAGCGGAAGAGTTTCGTTGAGACGCCCCTCCACCGCACCATATACGGCACAAGTGGAAGAAAAAATGATCTTCGCCTTTGGTGCAAGCTCTCGAAGTGCGCTGAACAGCTGATAGGAACCGGCCACATTCACTTCATAGTAAAGACTCGGATTTTCTACACTCTCCCCCACGGCGGCGCGCGCTGCAAAATGCAGAACCGCATCGGGAGCTACCTGCTTGATCACCGCGCGAACTTCTTGCGGATCTAAAATACTGCCTAAATGAAAATCTCCGTATTTTGCGAGTTCTCGGAAACCAGTGGAGAGATCATCGAATACACTAACTTGATGGCCCTTCTTCTGCAGTAGCTTTGCTACATGACTGCCAATATAGCCAGCACCACCAACCACTAATACCTTAGCCATTGTCTGCTCCTGGGTTTGGAATATTCTTCACATGTTTTTTTAAAAGTTTTTTCACTTCTTCGCTGCATCCGGCACAACCGGTGGAGGCGTAGGTTTCGCGGCGAATGTCCATCAGGCTAGTGCAGCCATTTTGAATCGCGGCAACGATAGTGGGCTCCGAAACGGAATAGCAAAAACAAACCATACGCTCTGCTTTGCCACGTTTTTGGCTCATCTTAGAGAAGCCCTTCTTTCTTCGCCCAGCGCTCAAACTCATTTTCTAGTTCATCAAAGCTTGGAATTACGAAGAGCTCTTCTTGCATATGCCAAATATCGTAGGGCTTAGCTGCAATAGTATCGATATTAAATGTATGCTTCTTCGGCTGTTCAGAAAGGGCATAGAGCACTTCATTGGGAGAGGAAACAATGCCCGCGCCGTAGATGCGGAGGCCAGCTGGATTCTGGATGAGACCGAATTCCACCGTATACCAATAAATTCGCGGCAGCATTTTCGTGCCAGCGTGTCCGCGCTTGAAGGCATTCACTCCCGCAATACCAAATTTTTCAAAAAAAGCAGTGAAGCGCTTATCGATGAGCAAGGGAACATGTCCCAGCAAATCATGAAACATATCGGGAGACGGCGTATAGCCCAGTTCACTGCGCTCTCGAATAAAATCCGTGGAAGGGAAAATTCTCTCGGCGAGCAAATGAAAAAATTCCTTATCAGGAACGAGCCCATCCACGCGCATCAGCTTCCAGCCCGTATGGGCTTCAATGGCATCAGAAATATCCGCAAGTCTTGGAATCTGCTCTTTTGGGAAAGGGATTTGATCGAGCCCATCCACAAATTCACGGCAAGCTCGATTCGGCAAAACTACTTTTTGATTCTCTAACAGTAATTTCCAAGTGCCATGCTCTTCTTCCGTATAGTTCGGCACGGGCACATCATGAATATCACGATAGTCAGGAATGCATTCTTGCAAACCGCGCGGAATAGGCTTGCCGCTAGTTTTTACATCTTCGTAACTCAAGCTGTGAAGCCCTCCTGCAGCGATAGAGCCTTCGCATAAGCACCGCCATGAGCGATCAATTTTTCGTGGCTACCTTCTTCTACGATGCGTCCTGCTTCCATCACCAGAATTCGATTTGCCTTACGAATCGTAGACAAACGGTGTGCCACCACCACTGCCGTGCGATCCACAAGAAGGCGATCCAATGCAGACTGCACGAGGCGTTCATTTTCAGAATCGAGTGCAGACGTTGCCTCATCTAGAAGCAGGATCGGTGCATCTTTTAGGATGGCACGTGCGATCGAGAGACGTTGACGTTCGCCGCCAGAAAGTTTTTGGCCGCGATCACCAATCACCGTATCAAGGCCGTGAGGGAGACGCTGAATATAATCCCAGGCCTGCGCTGCCTTGGCGGCTTCGATTAGAGCCTCTTCACTCACATCATGGCGACCTGCACGGATATTCGCTCGCACCGTATCGTGAAAGAGAAATACTTCCTGAGTAACCAGAGAAATTTGGCGGCGCAAACTCTCCAGAGAGAGATCATGAACCGGCAGTCCATCAATTTTGAGGGTGCCGCTAACGGGATCAAAGAAGCGAGGAATCAGTCCGAGCACGGTGGTTTTTCCTGCGCCACTTGGCCCCACGAGCGCAACTACTTCGCCTTTCTTTAGAGAGAAGCTAAAATCACTGAGTACTTTTCTTCCACTGGAATAGGCAAAGTTTACTCCACTAAATTCAATCGATTGATGAAAAGCAGGAAGTGTCTTCGCGTTCTCAGGGCTCTTCACATCAGGCATAGTATCTAGAATTTTGAATACTCTCTCGGCAGAAGCCACACATTGGTTCACCGTCAAATTCAATTCATTGAAGGAGCGTAAAGGAGGAAGCATCATTCCGATACAAGCAAAGAAAGCATAGAAATCACCGGCGGTCATGTGTCCACGAATTACTTCCCGCCCACCGAAGAAAAGAACTAGAGCGATCGCCACACCTGCAAAAACTTCCACACCCGCACTCGCGAGTTCCTCTACCCGAATGGCTTTCAGCGCAGTGCGCGTAAGCTCCCTGTTACGTTTCATGAATTGACCGCGCATATAGCTCTCTAAGCTAAAGCTTTGGATCACTCGCATGCCGCCGAAACTCTCCGAAAGCACTGCGCTCAATTCTCCCATTTTTTCTAGAATACGGGAGCTATAGCGCTTGGCATGCTTTCCAGTATTGGAAAGCAACACTGCCACGAGTGGAAGCACAAGCATCGTAACAGCCGCCAACTTCCAATTGAGATAAAAAGCATAGCTTAGCAGCCCCAGGAAAGTTATGGGATCACGAATGAGATCAATGATGGAGGAAACGGCGCGTACAATATTTTGCACATCGTTCATCACGCTCGAGAGCAAGATCCCGCTCTGCGCCTCTCCGAAGTAGGACATCGAAAGTCGCAAAAGATGCGCATACAAATCATTGCGAAGAGCTTGAATCAAGCGATTGGCCGCCGAGCGAATTAAGTATTGGTGGAAGAAGCGCACGAAAAAATTGAGCACGATATAAATAGCAATGGCAGTTACGAGTATATGAAGCGCGGAGTACTCTTTTTTCACAAGCACAGTATCGGTGAAATATTTTAAGGCTGGAGCAGGTGCCCCCTTAAATGCGGCCATCGGGAAAGCCAGCAAGACGGCGAAACCCATACGCCAAGAATGGGGCTTCAAATAGTGACGGAAGCGACCAAGAATTTTGTAGCGATTCATTTCGATTCCTTCGTGATACCACGTAGTGCTCGGATTCGTTTGGTGCGCTTCACATCGTTCAGGAGCTCTTCATTCGTGGGTGTGAAAGCTCGTGGTGCGTGCCAAAGATGAAATTGCAGGCAAAGATTTTTTGCACTCTTGATTCTTAAGCCCAGATTTTGCAAACGCAATTCTACATCCG
>CAIPTA010000120.1 GCA_903867855.1 Oligoflexia bacterium
ATACACCAGAAGGTTCTACGCTATCCCCACTTTAGACACATTTTATTCTTTTTTCATACTTTCTTCATAAAATCCATTTGTTATACTTGGATTAATGTCAACGACTACATATCAAAAATTTAAGACTCCCATTAAAAGCCCGCTACGTATTCCACCTCAAAATATTGAGTCCGAAAAAGCATTGCTTGGATCCATCATGCTCCGCCCTGGATCGATGCACGACATTACAGACATCATCAAATCAGATTCTTTCTACGCAGAAAAACACCGCATCATTCATTCGGCAATGATGGACCTTTTCACAAAAAGTAATCCTATTGATTTACTTTCCCTTTCTGCAAGACTTTCAGAAAAAAATCAGTTAGAACAAATCGGTGGTTCCGCTTATCTGACTGAGCTAATTAACATAGTTCCTTCATCAGCCAATCTCACCCACTACGCTGAGATTGTTCAAAAGAAACAAATGCTTCGAAATTTGATCGAGGCTTCAGACTTTATTTCTTCCCTGGGGTATGGTGAGGCGGAGGAGCTAGAAGAGATTTTAGATAAAGCTGAAAAAAGAATTTTCCAGGTTACAAACTATTCTGGCGTACACAAATTTACCGAGATCAAAGATAGCCTCGGTGAAGCTTGGGATCGAATTGAAAAACTACATAAAAATAAAGGTGTGCTTCGCGGAGTACCCTCTGGCTTCAAAGATTTAGACAGTAAATTATCTGGATTCCAAAATTCAGACCTCATCATCTTGGCCGCTCGACCATCTATGGGAAAAACTTCCCTTGCCCTGGACATCGCAAGACAGGCAGCAATCATTCATAATATTCCAGTAGGCATCTTCTCTCTAGAAATGGCCTCAGCTCAGCTCATCGACCGTATGATGGCAGCCGAAGCCCATGTAGACGCATGGAAACTTCGCACAGGCCAGCTCACCCTTGAATCGGACTTCGACAAGATCCGAGATACATTAGAAAAACTTTCTACAGCTCCTATCTTCGTTGACGACCAGCCAGGAAATAATATTTTGAAAATGCGCGCAGTAGCAAGACGTCTCAAAGCCGAAAAAGGTCTCGGATTGATTATCGTGGACTACCTACAGCTCATGGTACCTACACAGTCACGCAATTCCGACAACGTCGTCCAGCAAGTGACCGAGATTTCCCGTTCCCTTAAAAATCTCGCTCGCGAGCTTGATGTACCAGTTATTGCTCTTTCACAGCTTTCTCGAGCCGTAGAACAACGTGGAGGCCGTCCTCGCCTATCAGACCTTCGAGACTCTGGATCCATCGAACAGGATGCTGACGTCGTAATGTTTATTCACCGGGAAGACAAATACAAAGAAAATTCTGATCGACCAAACATCGCCGAAATCTTGATTGAAAAACACCGAAATGGACCTACTGGAAAAATCGAGCTGTATTTTGATGACAAGAAATCAACCTTCTTAAGTATTGACCACAGTGATTTTGGCGGAAGTGCTTCTAATTCTTCCATAGACACTTTCTAAAACTTAAATATCGCAATCCCAAATGGACTCTATTAAAAAACTGACTGAAATGTTTCGCGAATTCCCCGGTATAGGCCCTAGACAGGCTAAGCGCTTTGCATTTTATTTACTCACACGCCCCAATGGCTACCTTAATGCCCTTTGTACCCCATATTCCCCGATTTGTCAAGTCCGCCTCATTCAACTCTTGGTCCTCTCCCTTCCGGCCAAGTCTAACAAATCCGAGCAGTC
>CAIPTA010000121.1 GCA_903867855.1 Oligoflexia bacterium
AATTAAATTGTTTTTCTCGTTTATTATTAAGTTGGTGTTTTTGCCAGGGAACGAATTTTGTTCTCTTGTTGGATCATAGTTTCGCTCATTTGTGCGAAACCAAAATATGAGCCCAGTTCTGGGAAGAACGGATTTTTCGTGAAATACCAATTTCGAAATAAGATGGGGGAAGCGGCAAATATTGCCGCAATTGGAATAAGTAAATGAAAGTAGAAATCACCGCGCCTATTCCAAATTCCATACGCTAAAGAGGCAAGGAAGAATCCCAAAATTGTTGGTGCGACAACAAACTTTGCCGAGAACGCTAATCCGAAGAAAAAACCACAGCATAACGCCCTATTTATCAATTTCTCCTCATGGAAGATCGGCAGTAGATAAGCTGCAGCTAAACACCACAAGCAAACGCCCCAGTCATTTTTGGCAGTAGGGGCCATCCAAGCCATATCCAGTGTCATCATCGCCATCGCACAAGCGAGAAACAAATAGCTGGGTCTGCTTTTATGAAAAATTGCTCGAAGAATATCGTAAACTAATAGACCGCTACCAAAGTAGCCGAGGATGCAATGTAGGCATTGAGAAATAATTTGTACCTCAATTAAACCTCTCCCCACCCCTCCGCTAGTTAGCTCCATTACTCCTAAATATAAATACTCCCAGTTCCGACTTTGGAAAAGTAGATTTAGATTGGAAATATATTGCACTTTTCCTTGCTCGAACCAAACCCTTGCGCTGAGTAAATGATAAAATAACGGATCGGTAGATCCCCAAGGTTGAATGGCTTGAAGCAGACGAAAAATTGCGATGAGAGCAAGAAAAGAAAATGCCCACCTACCTTCACGCGGAAGATTCGAAATACTTAATAGCCGTATCTTTTTAAGATCCGCAAGGATGGGTCCGAACAATAAAACGCAGAGATAGGAGGCCTGTGCCCACGAACCCAATAAGCCCAAATGAACTTGCACAGCAAAAAGAAAGCTAACAATTGCCGAGCCGAAGGCTATATCCAATCCAAGACGGCTAACACCGCCTAATAAATGGTTTTGAGCCAGGCGCCCCCATGAAAGAATGCTCACTAAGAAAAAAAGCAAATAGAAAAAACATCCGGCATAACTGCTAACGGAGAAATAAGAATCAATATCTGAACCAGGCCAAATACAGTTGTGCCCGCATAGGAAAATAGCAAAACAAAAAAAGAAGTTCTGATATTTTCTAACTAATGCCACGAGGCTCCCCTATACCGTCGAAGAATCTATGCCTGCTTTAGCTCTATTCGCAAAAAAGAGAAGTACTACGCCCACCACTATCACCATATCTGCCACGTTAAATATTCCTGTTCTCAAGGATCCAATTCCGACATTTAAAAAATCGGTCACACTGCCCTTTAAGGCGCGATCGATAAGATTACCGGTTCCACCACCAACTATGAGCGACCAAGAGATGATCGTTACCGAGCTTAAACTCCGATTCTTTAGAAGAATAAAAAATACTATCAATAAAAAAATCGATACAGCCACGGTAAACAAATAGAATCTAGATTCACTATTTAGCTCTGCGCCCGTGCTCAGGAACGCACCTGTGTTTTCAGAGCGCTGAAGCCGGAGCATATCTCCAAAGAAGCTAACGGGTTGATACGATAGGCTACTCCGGGCAATAGATTTAGTAACTTGATCGCTGCCGATTGTTGTAACAAGTAGGATCGCAATCAATAGGAATCGCTTAATATCTTTGCTCAATTGGTACATTATTTAGCAACAATAGCATTTCTTCTATTTTACAGCCAATTCACACGGCGGCGAGTAGAGGAATTCTATCCTCTAAAAGTGAAATCGCGCTATACTTAGCTTAAGGATGCGCAAGAAGCGCTGGAGAATTGCATGAGGCTCGGGAAAATTGTCTTCGATCCGATCTATGGATTCGTAGAACTCACTGAAACTGAATATAAGATTATTCATAGTCCTTATTATCAGCGCCTACGCTGGATCAAACAGCTGGGCTTCTCTAATTATATTTTTCCCGGGGCCGAACACAATCGCTTCGCCCACGCGATCGGCGTGATGCATATGGCAGATCAATTCATCCGCGCGATCGGCAAAGATGTACCCGATGAAAAACTTTTCAATGGCAATGCCACCGATGAGGCCACTCTCTTTCACCGTAGCATTCGTATTTCTGCCCTACTTCACGATATCGGCACTTTCCCATTTTCTCACACCTGCGAAGGCGCATATATCAAACATGGCGATAGCTCCTTCAAGGCAGCTGATCGTGGTAAGCCGCTGCCAAATAATCACGAACACCTTGGCGCCTTTATTCTCAAGAATACCGATTTTGATCGTGGCATCACCCGCATCTTGAAAGAAGCGGGCATCGATGTGCAGGAAATTTCCCATTTCATAAAGGGAGATAATAAAAGCATTCTCGGCAATATGATTCTCCATTCTGAGGTTGACTGCGATCGCATGGATTACCTCATGCGTGATGCCTACTATACTGGTCTCAAGTATGGACAAATCGACCGCGAATTCATTCTCCACCATCTCACCACCTTTGATACTGGGGATGGTCGCCAGGGTCTCGCGATTAAGGAAAATGCTCTTCACACCGTAGAGGATTTCCTGATCGCGCGCTTCGGGTGGTACTCCCAAGTGGTACGTAATTCTGGTGGAGCTAAGTTCGATATTATCGCTGAGGTGATTACCAAATACTTCCTAGAAAAGAAGATGATGCATCAATTCCAGGATCTTCTTTCCATGGTGGAAACCAATCCTGACGCATTCTTCGGATTCAATGATTTTTATTTTATGAATCTACTTCACCAATCCTATATGAACGGTGAAGTGAAAAATCCTAAGATCCGCGAGATGATGAAAATGCTCCTCTTCAGAGAGAGCCCGATTGAAGTGCAGCTGCCACTATTCGAGCATCGTCTGCTCAATATCAATGAAGACGGTCAGCATCAACGAGAAATGGTGATCAAACGAATCAATGAATTTGTGGCGCAGCTAGAGGATTGCCTAAAGGCCCATGGCGACGGCACAGAGTGGATTCTCCACGACATTCCTGATTCCGACATTCTCTTTTCACGTCCTATTGCCAGTATCGTGCGTAAACGTAGCTCGGATAATTTATTGCAAGAGCGCGATCCCGTGAAAATCATGGATCGTCAGGGGAAGGTGAGTCTCCTCGTGGATAAAGAGAACTCGATTATGAAAATTCTTTCCAACGTGACTAACTTTATTCCCGTGCTTTATATGAATCCCAAGGCGCACGCGCTGCTACTAGAAAAGGGCTTATTAAAAGCCTAACCTCATTTGCGTTGGCTATGGACATTTTCCATCGCCAACTTAGTAGAGGCAATTCACCCTTGCATAGTCATTTTGTGTGAGGCTTTGTCTAAGTTGACCAACCAGGAGAGCTGGATACATCACCGCGATCAAATAGGAGACTGGTGCCACTGCGCAATTTGGAGAAGAGGTTCTATCCGAGGTGCTACCGCTACAACTGTGAAGTAAACCGATCACATGCCCTAATTCGTGTAAGAGAAGGCTTTGCACATCAATCGATGATTTTCCCGGCGCATTCCAATCCGCAAAATTTAATAAAATGGAGGCAGCAGTGATTTTCCCACCTGTAGTGATCCAGTCGGTTGAGCCCTGAACTGTGCTCGCAAGCAAAGTCTGATTCGTGCCGCAACTAGAGCGAGCATTTGCTCCATTTCCACTCGAACGAATCTTCCAGATCCCAACTGTGCTACCAAGCGCTGCAGTATAGGATGGCTGAGAACAATCGGTGAAGGCAGGGATCGCCATTCCAGCAGTCGCTCCACTCCCATCATTAGAAATCGAAAAAGCGGTTCTACCGCGCAGGCTGGCCCAGGAATTCCAAGTGGCCACCGCCGCTCTCAACGATGGCATCGTGGCGCCATTATTCGTAGTATAGAAATCTTGATCAAAAACTAGAGTGATCGGAAGATTCGCCCACTGCCCCTCGAGGCTACCGCTGCCTTGATCTTTTGGGAGTGCACAGCTCGTATAATCGGTTACGATAGCACCATTTTGGCTATAGTCAGCCTTCGGACCCACACCACAGGCATACAAAAAGGCGAGCAAAAGTGCTCCACTTCCTGTTGGCACCAACCAGATGCTATGCTTTTTTAACCGCTTGAGTGTCAAGATACCCTCTATTCGCATTTTCTCGGAATCGCTGCCTTTAGTCAAACTATCGTGTGATTCCATCAGATGCGCCATCGCTGCCCTAAAAGCTGAAATCTACAGGGCTTTTACGCCCTTGCAAACGCCCCTCAAGAATGCTATCAAAGGGCCAAGCTTCTCTTTCGAGGGGCTTTTTTTCTAAGCACGCCATTCAAACGTTATTTAGACGCGCTTTTAAGGAAAGTTCCTTTTGCGGGCGGCTGTGTATTGTTTAATGAAATACTAGCGGGAAAAGCTTGGAACTAAAGAAAAGCCCAAACTCCTTAGAGAGCAAACTGGAAAACCTAGTGGCACCACATGTGGACGCCCTTGGCTACGAATTGCTTGACCTGGAATATCAGCCGAAAAGCGCTGATGGGGCTGTTCTTCGACTCTTTATCGATAACCCCAATGGGTCACCTATCGGGTTTGAAGACTGCACGAAAGTGGATCACGGTTTAGACACTCTGATCACGGCAGCAGAATTTGATAAGCTTTTACCTCAAGGTTTTTCACTGGAAGTTTCGAGTCCAGGAATTGATCGTCCGCTCAAAAAGGAAAGCGACTTTGTGCGCTTCACTGGCAAGCGAGTGCAGATCAAAACCTACCGCGCCATCACTCTAGAAGAGATGAAGAACGCGAAGTACTTTGAACATCACCAGAAACAGAAAAATTTTTTCGGGATTCTTCGAGGGATTAGCGAAGAATCCGTTTTGTTGGAAGCAGATACTCAGGTTTTCAGTGTGCCATTTTCGCAAATTATCAAAGCGAACTTAGACATTGCGAGCCAGCTTACTGTAGACGACGCAAACGACTAATCCTAACGCAGAGGAAATAACATCATGAACTTCTCTGAACTCAGCAGAGTGATCGACGTAGTAGGCAAAGACCGCGGTATTGGCCGTGAAGTAATTATTGAAGCCCTTGAGCAAGCTATGCTCATGGCTGCCCGTAAAAAGTTGGGCCCAACCGCCGAGCTCGAAGCTCACTGGAACAATGATTCCGGTGAAGTAGAAATTTATCAATTTAAAAAAGTTGTCGCGGTAGACGATGATATTTCCGACGATGACCGTGAAATCGAACTCGCGAAAGCAAAAGAGCTAGATGAAGAAGCCAAGCTTGGCGACGAACTCGGCATCAAGCTAGAAGCCGTAAACTTCGGCCGTATCGATGCGCAAACCGCTCGTCAGATCATCCTACAAAAGGTTCGCGATGCAGAACGCGATATCATTTTCAAAGAATTTATCGGTCGTAAAGGCGAGATCATCAGTGGTATCGCTCGTCGTATCGAGCGCGGCAACTTGATCGTTGACCTTGGTCGCACTGAAGCGATTATGCCTCGTCACGGCACGATCATGGGCGAAAACTATAAGCCTGGTGATCGCGTACAAGCCTTGTTGGAAGACGTAGCCGAATCCGCTCGTGGTCCGCAGCTAGTGCTTTCCCGCACCGCTCCACAATTCCTCATTAAACTTTTCGAAGTTGAAGTGCCAGAGATCGCCGAAGAAGTGGTAGAGATTCGTCTTTGCGTTCGTGAACCTGGTGAGCGCGCGAAAATCGCTGTGTACTCCAATGATCGCGATGTGGATCCAGTGGGAGCCTGCGTGGGCATGAAGGGTATTCGCGTGCAAAACGTGGTGCAAGAACTCCGCGGCGAGAAAATCGATATCATTCCTTGGAATGAAGACATCACTGTGTTCGTGCGCTCTGCGCTCGCTCCAGCAGATATCTCCATGGTGCGCGTAATTCCAGCCACCAATACGCTTGAAATCGTAGTGGAAGACGATCAACTTTCCCTCGCCATCGGTAGAAAAGGCCAGAACGTGCGCCTTGCTTCCCAGTTAACCGGCTGGAAAGTAGATATTCTTTCGAAGAGCAAGCTCAACCTGCGCGCCACCAATGCTCTCGCTAACTTGAAGCAAATCGATGGCCTCACGGATACTCTCGCTCAGAGTATTTATCAGTGTGGATTCTTGAACGTGCTAGAGTTGTCTAAGCAAGCTGTTGAAACCTTAATTCGTATCCCTGGCTTTGATTCTCCAGCTAGCGCTGAAGACTTGAAGAAAAAAGCACAGGCTACCGTTGAGCGCGTTGGTATGGAAGCCGCTAGCGGCGCCAACCAAGTGCAAGAAGTGCCAGGAGCACACCTAAAATCGAACCCAGCTCTCAAAGAAGCTGATGCTCGTTTAAAAGAAGCTTTCGCAAACGCCAATTCCGGAAATAACACGGGCGGCGAGAATAAATAGTTTGGAGTTAAAGAATGCCTGATCAAACGCAAGAACCACTGAAAGTCTATGAGTTAGCCAAAGAATTGGGTATCGATTCCTTCGCTCTGCTCGACAAACTCAAATCGATTAATATCGAAGTGAAGAGTCATATGAGTAGCCTTGAGGTGGAGCAAGCTAAATTGATCCGCGAGGCGCTGAAGAAAGATAAAAAGTCGGATTCCGCGCCAGCAAAAACGGTTAAGAAAAGTGCGGCTGCGAGCAGCTCCGCAGCCACTGCTACCACCGCAACTCCAGCTAAAAAATTAGTAAAGAAGGCAACGGCTCCTGCGGCAACAGAAGAAGCAGCTCCGGTTGCAAAGAAAGTTGCAGCGCCTGTGGCTAGCGCAACTGAAACCGCGCCTTCGGAAGGTCCAAAACGCAAGATCATTAAGCGTCGAACTGGTGATGGCTCAGAGGCAGTAGAAACTCCGGCAGCAAAAAAGGAAGTTACAGCTAGAGAATCTTCTTCTGAAAATGTTACCGCTGATGAGGCTACTGAGCAAAGCATTCAGGAAACGCAAAGCGCAACTCCTTCTGTGGTAGTGCAAGCTGCTGAAGTGATTGCTCCGGTAATCCCACGCGAAGTGTATACGCCTCGTCCTAACGCTCCTGGAACAAAAGTTATTAGCAAAGCTCCGGTTCAACGTCCCGTAGAGCGAGATGAATTGCTCGATGAATTCGTATCCCGCAAACTGAAGATCGTGCAGCAAGCACCTCCAGTAGTGCCTGGCTCACGCAATGAGGAAGTAACCTACCGCACTCCTGGCGGCCCAGTGGGGCGTAAACCTGGTGTTGCCGCGAAACCAGCCGGTGCAGCAGGAACCACTCCCGCAGCTCCAGCTGAGGGTTTCCGACCCTTCTCCACTTTCGTTAACGTACAAAAAGAAGAAGAGAATCAACGCAAAGGTGCGGGCGGCGTTAAATCCACCAATCCTGAAGAAGTTCGCGTTGCGGATTTCCGTAAACGTGAACTTGTATTTCAACCGAAGCGCAAAAAACTTCCCCCAGGAAAACAAGTGAAACAAACCAAGATCACCACGCCTGGCACGCAGAAGCGCAAGATTCGTATTGAAGATAAAATTGTTGTTTCCGAACTTGCTCAGCGCATGGGTGAAAAAGCGAATACGATTTTGTCGAAGCTGATGGCTCTCGGCACCATGGTGAATATCAACCAAGCGATCGATTTCGAAACCGCCTCCTTGATCGCCACTGAATTCGGCTACGAAGTGCAGAATATTGCCTTCGACGAAGTTGCAGTGCTCGAATCCAATGAAGTGGAAAATCTTGTGAACCGTCCACCAGTGATCACTGTGATGGGCCATGTAGACCATGGTAAAACCTCGCTCCTCGATGCTATCCGTAATGCAGATGTAGCCTCTGGAGAAGCTGGTGGTATCACTCAGCACATCGGAGCCTACTCTGTGACTGTGGATGGAAAGCCCATCACTTTCCTAGATACTCCCGGCCACGAAGCGTTCGCGAATATGCGTTCCCGCGGTGCCAACCTCACCGATATCGTAATCCTTGTGGTAGCCGCTGACGACAGCATCATGCCGCAAACCGAAGAAGCCATTAAGCATGCGCTTGCGGCGGGAGTGCCGATCATTGTGGCTGCCAATAAAATGGATAAGCCGGGTGTGAATATCGATCGCCTCAAAAAAGATCTCTCCGTGCACAATGTGCTAGTAGAGGAATGGGGCGGACAAGTTCCTCTCGTTCCCGTTTCTGCCCTCAAGAGAACCGGTATCAAAGAATTGCTAGAAACGATTCAAGTTCAGGCAGAAGTGCTTGAACTACAAGCAGACCCAGCTCGCCCTGCAGAAGGTGTGATCCTGGAAGCTCGTATGGAAAAAGGTCGCGGAGCTGTGGCAGATCTTTTGGTAGACAAAGGAACTCTCCGCACTGGTGATTATATCGTGGTGGGCACTGCCTATGGCCGTGTGCGCGCGATGATGAACGATCGTGGACAAGAGATCAAAGAAGTGGCACCCGGATTTCCTGCCGAGATCTTCGGCTTGAACGATGTTCCAGCAGCTGGCGATACCTTCTCTGTAACGAAAACTGAAGCTGACGCTAAGGGCGTTGCCGAAAATCGTCGCAAGAAGATCCTCGAGCAGAAGAGCATCGATTTAGCTCCGAAAACAATGTCGCTCGAAGAGCTCATGGCGAAGATTCCTAATCCAGGCGTGAAAGAACTGAATATCCTAGTGAAAACGGATGTATTCGGATCTGCCGAAGCGATTAAATCCTCCATCGAAAAAATTAAGAGTGAAAAAGTGAAAGCGAAAGTTATCAGCTGCGGCGTTGGCGTGATCACGGAGAATGATATCCTGATGGCGAAAACGGCGAAGGCAATGGTGATTGGCTTCAACTCCAAACCAGATAGCAAAGCTCGCGATGTAGCGAAACGCGAACATATCGAGCTCCTTCACTATAGCATCATCTATGAACTTCTCGATGCTGTTCGCGAATCGATGGAAAATCTCCTAGAACCACTCCGCAAAGAAACTTTCATGGGCAAGGCCGAAGTGAAGCAAGCGTTTGCTGTTTCGAAAATCGGCACCGTGGCTGGATCTGTGGTGGTGGATGGCAAAATTGCCAGAAATGCGTTTGCTCGCGTAACCCGCGGCAAAGAGATTGTGCATGAAGGTAAGATTGTTTCCTTGAAACGCTTCAAAGACGATGCGAGCGAAACCATCAAGGGCCAAGAGTGTGGTATCGGCGTGGAGCATTTCGATGCCTATATGCCAGGCGATATCATCCAGGCTTTCCACGTGGAGCTAGTGAAGCAATCGCTCTAAACTAGGTTTATCTATGCAAGAAGTTAGTCGCCGCACGAAACAAGTTGCCAACGCCATTCGTGCGGAGCTTGTTTCCATCGCTCAAAGAGAAATCAGTGATCCACGCCTCGAGCGCGTGGGTATGGTTACATTTTCTGAAGTGGTGCTTTCCACCGATCACAAAAATGCCACCGTTTATGTATCCTTCATGGGCAAAGAAGAAAAATCCCAAGAAGTGCAAGATGCTCTAAAAGCCCTGCAGAGCGCAGCTGGTTTCATTCATCGTCTCTTGCTCAAGCGCATTGCGATGAAGAGTCATCCGAAGCTCTACTTCAAATTTGATACAGCCTTTGATCGCGCTGCCGTGGTGCAAGAAGCGCTCAATGAAGCCGCCGAAGTAGAACGCCAAGCCGCTAAAGAATCCAAGCCTGAGGATGAATAGATCAGGCATTCTCCTCGTAGATAAACCCGACGGACTCAGCTCCGCAGCGGTGGTTGCAAAAGTAAAGCGACATCTTCAAAGTGACAAGGTTGGCCATGGCGGCACGCTCGATCCCTTTGCCACAGGCCTCCTCGTAGTATTGCTCGGTGAAGCCACCAAGATTGCGCGATTCCTCCTCGAAGGTTCGAAATCCTATGAGGCCACCGCAAAACTTGGCGAAGAAACTGATACGGGCGATCTGCAAGGGAAGATCACAGAAACATTGCCGGCCCCCAAAATACTTTCGCTTTCTCAGTGGGAAGAAATTTCAGAACAGTACCTGGGCAAAATCCAGCAAGTTCCGCCCGCCTATGCGGCCATCAAAGTGCAAGGCAAAGCCGCCTATGAGTATGCTCGCGAAGGAAAACCGATCGAACTAGCTGCTCGCGAAGTGGAGATTCATGACCTGGAGATCCTCGAGGCATCAGACGCGTTGCTGCGCTTCCGTGTAAGTTGCGGTGGAGGCACCTATATCCGTTCGCTCGCGCGCGACATGGCGAGATCACTGGGATCATTCGCTCACTTAACGGCTCTGCGTCGCACAGAATCGAATCAATTTTCCATCGAATCCGCCATCACGCTCGATGCCCTGCTCGCGAGCCCTCCCGAAAGTACTCCGCTTCTCCCCATTCAAGATGCCTTAAAACACCTACCGCAAGTGTTGTGTAGCGCTGTGGAGGCGGAGAAAATCCGCCAAGGTAACTTGGGTATTTTTCGTCTCATCGAGCAACGCTTCCAGGCCCAGGGCTATTTCCTTTTACTAACGGAAAACGCGAAACAAGAGCCCCGCCCCCTGGCCATTGCATCGGCACATCCGCAGATGCAAGATCCTTTCAAGCTCGAAAGAGTTTTTGACCGCTCCCTTCTCGACACGTAAACTACTCTATAACCATGATCAGAAACCAACGCGGCCAAACTTCAATTTTCCTGGCCCTTTTCATCGCAACGATGGTGATGCTCTTTGCCTTCACCACAAATATCGGCATGCTCGTGCATGCGAAGATCAACTTGCAAAATGCGGCGGATGCGGCGGCCTATGCCGGCGCAGCAGTGCAAGCAAGACAGCTCACCACAGTGTCTTACTTAAACTATGAGATGCGCCGGGCACTCCGACAATACTTGTATTTGTACATGGTGCGCGGAAGTAAGGACCAATCTTGCTTTCCTAGGGATTCAACCGGAAGCCCTTTAGGCGCTTGTGGAAATCTTTCTTTTCCAGCTGATGGTCGCTACCCATTTTTCATTGCCGATCCTCGCTATACAAGTAATGAGGTGGGTGGTCCATTCATTCCAACCACTTGTGTTGCCTTCACTCCTCAAATCAACAACTACTGTGCCGCCAAGGATGTTCCCGGTATCCCAACGTTTAAAGGGGCTGGCTTTTTTGGCATCGTAGATCCAGTGGTACAGTCGATTATCACCAGGCAAAATGAGATCATTGGATACAAAATTGACGACTGCCGAGATCGCACTGCCTCTAATGAAATTATTTTCTTTTCCTGGCTATTTAATACCAATCCCCTCGCCACACCCGCTCGCCTGATACCGGCGAATCACAATAAGGAATTCCTCGATCCCTTCGACAAAATGACCGGCATCGATACTCTCGGCTATCTAATTCGCTATGCCATGCTACGTGCGCGGATAGATAACTTAGAGGAATCCTTAAATCTCAATTTAGCCAACGAGGGCATGCCTGTTACCATCACCTCTGCGAGCATCGACATTATCAATGGCGCAAAAACGGCGAATAAAACGCTCGATTATTTTGAGCGTCCTCTACAAGCGTATTTGAGTGCGGTAAATAATTTGCCCGACATTAATGTGAACAATGGAATTTTCACGAATGTAAAATTAACGGAATTACTACCGAATCAAATAGCGAACGTGACGAGAAATCCGAACCTTAAGAATCCGCCGGTGTTGGCGAAGTTCAACGATATAAACACTCCAGTGGTAGTCGCAAACTCAAGATTCGATGTCACAAGTGTAGAGGGTCAATGCACACAGGGCCGAGAGAAACGATCCTTTGAAAGCTTCCCCTTTGGGGTCACCAAAGACCCCAATGTGCTCACTTACTATGCTGTGCGGCTAGAAGCGAAGGTTCGCCTATTATTCTCTCCTATGCCTGGTGACGGAATGGTGACCATCAGTGCCTACTCGGCCGCAAAGCCTTTCGGTAGTCGGATCGGCAAGGATTTAACCCAAAAGCCAGAAGATTATATGACGGCCATGGCTAAAAGCGATGCCGCCGATCTCGTGGGCGATGAGGTGCCCATTCCAAATATTCTTGTAGGCAATGATGACACGAGCAGCAATAGCGATGGATTTTCGCGGGCGGCGCACCTCGGCTATCTCTTTAGTGCTATGCTCGCTCCGCAGATCGGCATTGACGGTGCATTTACACTCGCCGGTGCCTATACACCCTGGGAAGTTGGCTACTATACTCCCCCCGCTAACTTCAGCCAGCCCGAGGATATGGGCGCCTTTGCCGATAACCCAATTTATGACCCCACCACCGGGGTCTATACCCTCAACGCCCCCATCATACCCGTGAATGGTGCCGATAATAGCCTTAGCTTTTTGCGCACTAAAGTGCAGGAATACCTCAATGGAAGCTTGGTGGGTCAGGCGAGCATTAATGCTGGTAGCTCTTTCTACCAATTCTATATGAAAACCGTATTGGGCGATGATGCCTTCACGGCTCTCTTTGACTATCTCGCCGAAAAGAAGCTCGTGAACTTCCATCCCATCCTAGACCCTCTCTTGAATAACAGGCCCGAAATCGTGAGTTGGGCCAAGGCAAACGGTGGTGCGCGCTTCACTGTGGCGGCCATGCCAAACGGCCAAAAACGACAACTCACCTCCTGGAACAACTATAAGAACGCTGTGGGCAGTGGGCTCAACTCCCCCAATGAGATGGATTTACACACGGGACGCGCCGGCTACTCTGTACGCTTCGTTTCCTTCCCGAGCCTTACTGCTGGCGGACGCAGCTCGAACGACCCTGCAGTAACGACCAACTTCCCCAATCCCTTTTCGCTACTCGATGCCGTGAACGATATCCCACGCCTCAAGGACGATATCAGCAAGCTAAAGCATTAGATTCTTGTAAAAAAACAAAACTCATGGGAAGACTAGAGAGCGAAAAACAGCCATTTTTTTCATTTTTGAACCTTAGGAGACTTTTATGAGCAAGAAGAAGCCGGCAAAAAAAGCCGCAAAAAAAGTAACAAAAAAAGCAGCTCCAAAGACTGCTAAAAAAGCCGCTAAGAAAGCAGCTCCAAAAACTGCAAAAAAAGCTGCCAAAAAGACTGCTAAAAAAGCAGTGAAGAAAGCCGCTACAAAAAAAGCAGCTCCAAAAACTGCTAAAAAAGCTGCTGCTAAAACTAAAGCGCCTGCTAAAAAAGCCGCAGTGATTGCTGCAGCAGTAGCATCTACCTCGATTTTCAAAGCGGAAGATTCTTACCGCGATCACGGCCGTCATTTGCCAGATGCAGATGAAGACGGTGAGAAAGACGAAAAAAGTGAAAGCTGGGAAGAATACAGCGAAGACGATAACCAAGAAGACGATGCTGAAGGCGATGACCCATGGGTTTCTCCAGGCAAAGGTTTCGAAGAGGAGTAATTCATGGCAAACCATAAGTCAGCAGCGAAAAGAAATCGCCAAACCATCAAAAGAACTGCGCGCCACAAAGCAAACCGTTCTGAAGCAAAAACCGCAGCCCACAAAGCTTTTGAAGCCATTAAGGCAAATCCAAAAGCTGCTGTTGGCACTTTAGTAGAAGCGATTTCTACTTTGGCAAAAACTGCTAGCAAGGGTTCGATCCCGAAGCGTCGCGCTTCGAGAAAGATTTCTCGCTTGTACAAAGCTGCCAATAAAGCAACTGCCGGAGCTTCTACTTCTAAGTAGCACTTCCGATTCGCTTATGAAAAAGAGTTGTCTCCGCGAGGAAACAGCTCTTTTTTTTATTCTGTTAACGCAATAATCAGTCGAGTCATCACAAGCACAGCAGGCTCACGAGAAGATTTTAGCGCAAGATCTGCGCTCTTCAATACATCCAGACTCCGCCGCACTCCAACAGATCCAGATCTTTTTGCGGCAGAAAATAGTTCCCGCGCTAACTTCGGAAATAAGCGGAGCTCAGAGATAATCTCATTTTCGCCTCGTCCTTCCGCTTTTGCCGCCAAAATCGCGAGTAGCCATCGATATTGCCTAACAAGCAAACCAAGCAGGGCGAGCGGTTCTTCTCCTTGGTCTAGAAGAAACTGCAAGCGCTCCACCGCGAGGGCGCGATTCTGTTTTAAGATCGCATCTGTGAGCTCGAAAGCGCTATCCGGCCGCAATTTCACCGTAATGGCGCGCACGGCCTCCGCAGAAATTAGCTCGGCACCAGGACTAAACAAGGCAGCCTGCACCACCGATTGCTTGAGCTGCCCTAACGAGCCCTGATTCCAATCTACCAATAGCTGAATTGCCGCTTCCTCGATTTCTTTACCTTCTTCTTTTGCGAACTGTCTCGCAGCTTGAGCGAGCTCCCAGTCTACAGGTGCCTCAAAATGCACCAGCAGCGCATGATCAGATTTCTGAATCCCCTGGATCCACTTCGTGCGTGCATCCGCTTTTTGAGATAGGAAAATCACTACATTATCTTCATTTGGGCGATCGAGAAGCTTTCTCAAAAGCTCTTGCTGCTTTGCCGGAATACGTTCCGCACCACGAATTATCATCAAACGTTTTTGTGTCTGCCAGAGCGATAAACTTTCACTTTCGTTTAACAGCTCACTCGCGTCCAGTTCG
>CAIPTA010000122.1 GCA_903867855.1 Oligoflexia bacterium
GCATTACATCACCGCTAACAAAGCGCTTCTGGCGGCACATGGCGCGGCTCTTGCGCGTCTCGCGGAGCTAAGCAAACTACAATTACAATCGCATCGGTGATTGCCGTTTTGGCGCTCTCTGCGAATACTGGCTTTGCCGATTTTCCACGCATGTGTGAAATATTGGCAAATGATAATTATTTACCTCATATTTTTGCCACTCGCGGACGCCGCCTCGTGTTCACCGCAGGAATTTTACTCATTGCCTTTCTTTCCGGTATATTGCTCATTGCCTTTGGTGGCATCACGGATCGCTTAATTCCGCTTTTTGCTATTGGCGCCTTTCTCGCCTTCACGATGTCGCAAGCGGGGATGGTGGTGCATTGGTGGAAAGTAAAGGGGGCTCATACTCATCTCCCAATGCTAGTAAATTTGCTCGGGGCTATCGCCACAGGAGTTACTCTGCTCGTGGTGCTGGTTTCGAAGTTTACGGAGGGCGGCTGGATTACGTTTGCTGTAATGCCAGTGCTGATCTGGCTCTTCTATTGGGTGAGAAATCATTATGTGATGATGGCGCGAGAAATTTCTTGCCGAAAACCGCTCGAATATTCAGGAATGCGTTCCCCAGTGGCCATTGTGCCGATCCGCGGATGGAGCATGCTCGCTCGCAAGGCCTTACGCTTTTCGATGAATCTAACTGGGGATGTTTATGCGGTATGCGTGGAGTTGGAATCTAATGATTCTGGCATTGATGCCCATTGGAAAAAGTATGTGCTGGATCCAGTGAAGCCCGGAGAAATTCCTCCGCAACTCGTGAAAATCGCCTCGCCCTATCGAAAAATCTTTTCTAGTTTATTGGAATTCATCGATCAAATTTCGGATAAATACCCTGATCGACAAATCGTGGTGGTAGTGCCAGATCTAGTAGAGCACCGTTGGTACCACTATTTCCTTCATAACCAACGGGCGGTGCTTCTGAAGGCAGCAATACGACTGCGGAGTAATCCAAGAGTAATTGTGGTGGACGTGCCCTGGTATTTACAGTCCTAGTTGCGTTAAGCTAGTTCGCGATGGAACAAAACCTACTATTCATTTCTTCTCTACTGCTCTTAAGCGTTGGTGCCAGCAAACTTTCCAGTCGACTCGGTTTTCCAGCCTTGTTGGCATTTTTGGTACTAGGCGTTTCCGCTGCGGCTTTCGGCGCTAACTTCCATGATGTGGCGCTCACGCAGACGATCGCGGTGCTCGCCCTATGCTTCATCCTTTTTTCTGGAGGCATGGATACGGACATTAAGCTGATTCGTCCGATTTTTAAGAGTGGAATACTCTTAGCCAGCTTTGGAGTAGTGGTGGCAACCGCTCTCGTGGGCTATTTCGCGATTAATGTGCTGCATTTTGCAAAAATACCTGCCCTCCTACTAGGAGCTACTATTGCCTCTACAGATGTGGCTGCTGTTTTCACAGTGCTCCGATCTCGGCAAATTGGTCTGCAGCAAAATCTGCGATCCCTCCTGGAATTTGAGTCTGCTGTAAATGATCCAACCACCGTGATCTTGAGTGTTGGATTGCTAGAAATTTATATGCATCCATCGAGTGCTTCCTTGCTCTCGCTTTTTCCGCTCTTCGTGCAGCAAGTGGCTGTGGGGGTTTTGCTCGGTTGGCTAGGCGGACTCGCTGCGGTTTTCTATATCAATCGCTTGCGCTTAGAATTTGATGGGCTCTATCCGGTACTCAGTACTTCGATCGTGCTACTCATTTACGCTTTAACCCAGCGTCTCGGAGGCAGCGGATTTCTGGCAGTTTATGTGGCGGGAATTTGTCTGGGGAATAAAAATATTTTGCGAAAAAAAACATTAGTGCTTTTTCACGATGGCCTCGCCTGGCTCATGCAAGTAGCCATGTTTCTGGCGATGGGCTTGCTTATTTCTTTTACCGAGTTAAAGGCCGTAGCCCTCTCTGGGTTTCTCTTGTCGGCATTTTTAATCTTTGTGGCGCGTCCACTCAGTGTTCACCTCTGCCTTATCCCGCTTCGATTCCGTTATCGCGAAGTGCTCTTCATTTCGTGGGCAGGCCTAAGGGGGGCTGTGCCGATTATTTTGGCTACCTATCCACTTTTGGCCGGGATTCCTGAAGCCAAGTTAATTTTCAACTTGGTTTTCTTTGTGGTGATTAGTTCAATTTTACTTCAAGGATCGAGTCTCGCCTTTGTTGCGCGCTTGCTGAAGGTGGATGCGCCTTTGCAGGCCAAACTACGTTTCCCGATTGAATATAATCCGAGTTCGAATCTAAAAAATGAACTTTCTGAACTCACGGTGCAGCCAGGATCTGCCATTGTAGACAAAACTCTTTTAGAGCTTGAGTTGCCGCAGAGCTCACTCGTTGTGCTGATTCGCAGAGAAGAAAAGGTATTCGTGCCAAGAGGCTCAACTCGTATTGAAGCCAAAGATGTGCTGCTGCTGATGGCGGATCAGGAGGCCCTAAAGCAGATTTCTTCTTTGTCTACATGCAGCTCAAGTGCTGGGACGCTTGAGTAGAATATCCATATCCTTCGTTTCAATTTTTTCTCTTCCTTTGGAAATGGACGAAACAAACTTTATCTTCACGCGTAATACTCTTTGTTCTGAGCCGGCTAAAAGCTCATTGAGCTCTGATTCACCGAGGGGGATTGTCCAGTCGCCTTGTGCATTCCGGCTAAGTGTGAGGCGTCGCTCTGGATCGAGTATATGCAACTCTACCTTTGTTGCGCTTGGAACTATCCCGTGATCGATCGTAATATTTGGATGCCATCTTGGCTGCTCGGTTTCCGCTTTAATTTGCGGAGCTGCATGACTGCAAGCAAGCACCCAAAGCGCTATGAACGGATAAATTACTAGTGATCGCATCGTCGCCCCCTGTATTTCATATAATCTATCAGGGCATCCATAAGGATTTCGTAAATTGCATTTTCTTATGCGCTATGAGCCGAAAGGGCGAAACTATAGCAGGCGGTTGATATTTTCTCCAATAATTACAAGTAGCTATGTGCGAGGGGAGCCGTATTTATGATTTCTTTATTTTAAATATCTCATACTGAAGCTTAACGAAATCTTTGGGGGTATGTATGGATTTTATCTTTGCCGGAATTCTTTCGGTTCTGCTCTTGGGCTATTTGGCCTACGCAATGTTTCACCCCGATAAATTTTAGGCGGTATTTTTATGAATCGTTTTGATGTTCTACAGGTATTTCTTTCTCTAGCTGTATTGTTGGTCTGCGCACCCCCCTTAGGCACTTTCATGTATAAGGTTTATGTGGGCGAGCGACATCTATTTTCTTGGCTTCGCCCCTTAGAGCTAGTGTGCGAAAAATTTCTCGGGCGCATCGCGCAGGACGAAATGAACTGGAAAGAGTATTCCCTCGCCGTTCTATTTTTTAACGCTATTGGTATTCTCTTTGTTTTTCTCCTGCAGCTTTTGCAAGCAAAGTTGCCACTCAATCCGCAAGGTTTCGCTGCGCCGACTTGGGATCTCTCCTTGAATACTGCCGTGAGCTTTGTGACGAATACAAACTGGCAGGCCTATTCTGGAGAGAATACGTTGGGATATTTAGTGCAAATGCTGGCCCTTGCTGTGCAGAATTTTTTGAGTGCAGCAGTGGGAATGAGCGTTGCCATCGCCTTGGCTCGCGGTATTGCCAGGAAGAACTCCCAAACAATCGGGAACTTTTGGCAAGATACTGTGCGCGGCACTTTATATATTCTCCTGCCACTTTCCATTCTTCTGGCAGTCGTTTTAGCGGGCACAGGAGTAGTGCAGAATTTCTCCAGCTATCCTACTGCTCAAACTTTAGAAAGTGCGCAGCAAGTGATTCCTATGGGTCCAGCGGCTTCTCAGATTGCGATCAAACAGCTAGGCACAAATGGTGGTGGATTTTTCAATGCGAACAGCGCTCATCCTTTTGAGAATCCGTCGCCATTCAGCAACTGGCTAGAACTGATTTCCATTCTCCTGCTTCCCGCGGGGATTGTGTTCACGTTTGGCGAAATGGTAAAGAGTCGCCGTCAGGGGTGGACAATCTTCCTCACTATGTTTGCACTGCTCGCGGCAGGCTTAAGTATTTCGCTCTGGGCGGAGTACTCATTCAATCCTGCGATCGGCTCGGCCGCGATGATGGAGGGTAAGGAATTACGCTTTGGCATAACGAATAGTGTGCTGTGGTCTACCTTCACGTCTGCTGCCTCCAACGGATCGGTGAATGCAATGCATTCCTCGCTCTCGCCCATTGCCGGTGGAATCGCTCTCTTTAATATTATGCTTGGAGAAATAATTTTCGGGGGTCTAGGTTCTGGTCTTTATGGAATGATTCTCTTTGTAATCATGACGGTATTTCTCGCCGGACTCATGGTGGGGCGCACTCCGGAGTATTTAGGGAAAAAAATTGAAGCACGCGAAATCCAGATGGTGATCCTTGCGATCTTGCTCCCGAGTGCTGCCATCTTGATTGGAGCAGGGGCTGCAGCAGTTTTGCCGGCAGGCTTAAGCAGCTTATCCAGCAAGGGTCCGCACGGACTCAGCGAAATTCTCTACGCCTATGTTTCCGCAGGGGGAAATAATGGATCTGCATTTGCGGGTCTGAACGCGAATACCGTTTACTACAATGTGACATTGGCCGTCGTGATGTTGCTCGGTAGATTCGGTGTAATCTTCCCTGTTTTGGCTATTGCTGGAAACCTAGCGGCGAAAAAGTATTCGCCTCCTTCCATTGGTACCTTCACTACCGATAATGCCCTCTTCGTGGTGCTACTCATCGGGGTGATCATCATTGTGGGTGGTCTCACGTTCTTCCCAGCGCTTACCCTCGGTCCCATCGTAGAGCATTTCCTAATGCTCTCTGGAAAAGTATTTTAGGAGTATTGTATGAATCAATCTTTATTCGATCGAAAAATTTTGCAAAGAGCGAGCGTGGATGCTTGTGTGAAGCTTGACCCACGCACGCTAATTAAAAATCCTGTGATGTTCATCACTATGGTGGGTGCTTTGCTCACCACATTTTATCTCTTCACAGGGCATGCCACCGGATTCAATATCCAGATTGCGATTTGGCTTTGGTTCACGGTGCTGTTTGCTAATTTCTCCGAAGCCATTGCGGAAGGCCGCGGCAAGGCGCAGGCGGATAGCCTGCGTCGCACTCGCACGCAATCGATGGCGAGATTTATTGTGAATGGAGTAGAGTCACGAAAAAATTCGAGCGATCTGAGAAAAGGCGATGTAGTGGTGTGTGAAACGGGCGATACCATTCCCGGCGATGGGGAAGTGATCGAAGGTGTGGCTACCGTAGATGAAGCGGCCATTACGGGGGAATCTGCTCCTGTGGTTCGTGAAAGTGGCGGCGACCGCAGCGCTGTTACTGGCGGCACGAAAGTAATCAGTGATCGAATCCTGATCCGCATCACGAATGATCCAGGAAATAGTTTCTTGGATCGCATGATTCACTTAGTGGAAGGGGCCAAGCGCCAAAAAACACCGAATGAAATCGCGCTCAGCATCTTACTCGCTGGACTCACAATAATCTTCTTATTGGCGGTAGCCACGCTGAAGTTTTTTGCGGATTACTCGGGCCATGCAGCCGGGCAAGATCTTTCTGATATCGTAACGGTGCCTGTGCTTATTTCGCTCCTTGTTTGTTTGATCCCCACTACCATCGGTGGCTTGTTAAGCGCGATTGGGATTAGTGGCATGGATCGGCTCATCCAAAAGAATGTGATCGCTACCAGCGGTCGCGCCGTGGAAGCAGCCGGGGATATCGACGTGCTCCTCCTCGATAAAACGGGCACCATCACTCTCGGAAATCGTATGGCGACGGAATTTATTCCTGCGCCTGGTGTTTCTGAAAAAGAGTTGGCTGAAAAAGCGCAGCTCTCTTCTATGAGCGATGAAACCCCAGAGGGGCGTTCCATCGTGGTGCTTGCAAAAGATAAATTTCAACTCCGCGGGGAAGCGGCGGATGTGAAAGACATGAGTTTTATTCCCTTCACTGCGCAAACCAGAATGAGCGGTGTAGATCTTCGTGTAGGAAATGCCTCTGTTCAGATCAGAAAAGGCGCCTTTGATTCCGTGGATAAATGGGTGCAAACACTCGGCGGTAATAGTAGCCCTGAAGTGAGATCTGCCGTGGATCGCGTGGCAAAAGCAGGAGGAACTCCTCTTGTGGTTTCTCAAGATGCAAAGATCCTCGGCGTGATCTATTTGAAGGATATCGTAAAGGGTGGGATTCGGGAGCGCTTCGCCGAGCTTCGTAAAATGGGAATTAAAACGGTGATGATCACCGGAGATAATCCCCTCACCGCGGCAGCGATTGCAGCGGAAGCGGGTGTGGATGATTTCATGGCGGAATCTACGCCTGAGATGAAGCTGCAGCGAATTCGCGATGAGCAAGCTGGCGGGCATCTCGTGGCCATGACCGGAGACGGTACGAATGATGCTCCTGCGCTGGCGCAAGCCGATGTGGGAGTTGCCATGAATACAGGCACGCAAGCGGCGCGGGAAGCTGGGAATATGGTGGATCTTGACTCTAATCCTACCAAGCTTATCGAAATCGTAGAAACTGGAAAGCAACTCTTGATGACTCGTGGCGCTCTCACTACTTTCAGTGTGGCCAACGACGTAGCGAAATACTTTGCGATCCTGCCTGCGCTCTTTGCGACTCTCTATGCGACGAGTGGAGGCAATGGTCCGCTAGCTACGCTAAACGTGATGGGTCTCGCTTCTCCTCATAGCGCGATCTTGAGCGCAGTGATATTCAATGCCCTCGTGATCGTGGCGCTGATTCCGCTGGCCTTGAAAGGAATTGCGTATCGCTCTTTGGGAGCAGCAGCTCTGCTTCGAAGAAATTTGGTGATCTACGGCTTAGGTGGTCTCGTGGCTCCTTTCATTGGAATTAAACTCATCGATATGCTCTTGAAAATGGGAGGTTTAGTATGAAGCAACTCATGCCAGCCATAAAACTCTTCGCTCTACTCACGGTGCTTACGGGAATTCTATATCCGCTCTTCATTACTCTGATCGCGCAGAAAGTGTTTCCAGAGCAGGCAAATGGATCCCTTCTGTATAAAGATGGGAAATTGGTGGGTTCCGCCTTAGTTGCGCAAAAGTTCCAAACGCCGCAGTACTTTTGGGCGCGTCCCTCTGCGGTGGACTATAATCCCATGCCTTCTGGGGGGTCGAATGCAGGCCCAACCAGCGCAGACTTGAAAGCTAAAGTATTGGAGCGTCAAAAACTGGGCCTCACCGACGAAATGCTATTTGCCTCCGCCAGTGGACTAGATCCGCATATTTCTCCCGCTGCTGCCAAGAGTCAGGTAGAAAGAATTGTGCTTGCCCGTAAACTCGGCGAAACTGGGAAGGGTAAATTGATGCAGCTTATTGAGCAAAACACAGAGCAACGCCAGTTTGGTTTTCTCGGCGAAGTACGAGTGAATGTATTACGCTTGAATTTAGCGCTCGACCAAGGAGTTTAGTTTCATGCCTGATGAGAGGCGGCCAGATCCGGATCAAATCCTCCAGGGGATAAAAAAACTGGAGGAGAAGCGCCTGCGTGGACGCCTCAAAGTTTTTTTCGGGATGTGCCCCGGAGTAGGCAAAACTTTTTCCATGCTCGAGGCGGCGAAAGAGCAACAGAATTCTGGGGTGAAAGTGGTAGTGGGTCTGGTGGAGACCCATGATCGCCCCGAAACGAAACGAATTCTCCAGGGTCTCACAGTACTTCCCCGAAAAAAAATCGAGTATCGCGGCACTGTAACGGAGGAGATGGATCTCGATCTCTTGTTGCAGCAAAAGCCGGAACTCGTGGTAGTGGATGAATTAGCGCATACGAATGCTCCAGGCCTCCGCCATCCGAAACGATATCAAGATGTGGAAGAGCTACTCAATGCGGGCATCAATGTGTATAGCACCTTGAATGTGCAGCATATCGAGAGCCGTGCAGATTTGGTGTATCAAATCACGAGTGTGCCTGTGCGGGAAACAGTGCCTGATTCCTTTTTGCAATTAGCCGATCAGATCGAGCTCATCGACCTCACGCCGGATGATCTATTGAAGCGGATGAGCCAGGGCAATGTATACATGGGCGAACGCGCCGAGCGCGCCGCGAAAGGATTTTTTAAGGAAGAAAATTTGAGTGCGCTCCGCGAGCTGGCGCTTCGCTTTACGGCGGAGAAGGTGGATGATCAACTCCGCGAGCAAATGACTGCCAAGCGAATTCTTGGGCCTTGGAATACCAACGAGCGTTTGATGGTGGCCATTAGTCAGAGCCCTTATTCTGCAAGACTCATTCGCAGTACCCGCCGTATGGCTTTCAACCTAGAAGCACCTTGGATTGCCTTGTACGTAGACACCGGTCAAACACTTTCTACAGAAGATCACGAGATGCTCGTAAAAAATATGGCGCTAGCCAAAGAGCTAGGGGCAGAACTGATCACCACTCGTGATAGCCATGTTTCTGATGCCTTGAAACGCATTGCCTCGGAAAAAAACGTAACCCAACTCGTGATGGGGCGCCCTGATCGACGCATGTTTCGCGACGCTCTCTCCCGTGGAACCATCCTTGATCAACTGGTTCGCGAAACGAGTGAAATTGATATTCACATTATTCGCCAGGAGCGCAAGCCCGTCTATCGTGGCTTTCACCTGCGATTGCCAGAATTCTCCTCTAATATCTCTAGCTATTTAAATACGCTCTGGTTCCTACTCTTTATATCCATGGCAAACTTCCAGGTTCTACCCTTCATTGGTTATAAGTCAGTGGGCTTTGTGTACCTCATGGCGGTGCTCATCGTTTCCAATTTCACCAGTCTTGGGCCCATTCTTTTTGCAGCATTCTTTAGTACATTAGCTTGGGATTATTTGTTCATTCCTCCGCAATTCACATTTTATATCCGCTCCGGTGAAGACATCATGATGTGTGTCACCTTTTTTGCCGTTGCGATTGTGGCGGGTCTGCTTGCTAGAAGAATACGTCGGCAAGAATCAGATCTCATCCAGCGCGAACAGCGTGCCAATATTCTCTATGATTTTGGTCGCGAGCTAAATGAAGCCAAGGGCGCGAGATCCATCGCCATGAAGGCGGGAAAAATTGTGGAGAGAATATTTTCCTCTTCTGTTGCGATCCTGCTCACAAATGAGCAGGGAGAGCTCATCAAGGAACCATTGAATTACTGCGATAAAGTTTTCTCCGATAAAGATCTGGCCGTGGCCGATTGGTCGTTTAAGAATCGAAAGAAAGCGGGCTGGCGCACAGAAACGCTGTTCTCCTCTCGATGTCTTTGTTTGCCTCTTATGGGCTTAGTGGAGCCCATCGGTGTGCTCGTGCTCTTTCCCGTGGAGAATAAATCATTGAGCCTAGATCAGGAAAATCTTTTGGATACGATTGCGAGTCATCTCGCGATTGCTTTGGAGCGCGAGGGCTTGCAAGGCCGCGCTCGGGATGCAGAGATCTTAAAAAAATCGGAAAAATTACACCAGGCTTTACTGAACTCAGTTTCTCACGAGCTGCGTACTCCGCTCACGGCGATCGTGGGCGCTTCCACAGCGCTATCCGATGCTGCCACCGTGGCTGACCCTGCAAAAAAATCTGCCTTGGTAGATGATCTCATGCTTTCTACGATGCGCTTAAATCGTATTGTGGAAAATTTGCTAGATATGTCTCGCATCAATAGCGGAGCTCTCAGTTTAAAAAAGGATATTTTTGAATTAAATGATTTTTTGCGAAGTGTTTTGCAAACGGTAACGAAGCTTGCCAGCCAACACAAGATTCATTTCCAGGCGGGTGAGGATGCAATCATTTTCGGAGATGATCGTTTACTCGAGCACGCCGTATTTAATTTATTGAGTAATGCGATTCAATATTCTCCGATCGGGAGCGAGATCAAAGTAGAACTTGAATCGAATGCGGAGCAGGTCTTCATTCATGTGCAAGATGAAGGGCCAGGCATACCTATTGAAGCGCAAGAAAAGATTTTTGATCGTTTCTATCGTATTCCAGGCACTCCCGCTGGTGGAACGGGTCTTGGCTTATCCATCGTAAAAGCAATTGTAGAGGCGAGCGGTGGCAGGGTGATGATAAAAAATCGCAACGATCGTGGCGGGAGTGTTTTTACGATTCAACTTCCTCGGCACAAACTTCCTGCTGACTTTGGCGAGCGTTCCGAATGAAGAAAGTGCTATTAAAAAAAGTACTAATCATCGACGACGAACTATCTGTTTGTCGGTTTTTACGTGCGGCGCTAGAAGCCCATCAATACGAAGTGCGCGAGGAGCATGATGGGCGGCGGGGAATTCAGGCTGCCATCGATTTTCGCCCTGATATAGTAATTTTAGATTTAGGATTACCTGATATGTCTGGCGAGGCAGTGCTGGAGAAAATCCGATCTTGGTCGAGGGTGCCGGTATTGGTGCTCACGGCAGTGGATGCCGATGAAGCAAAGGTAAAAGTTCTGGATGCTGGGGCGGATGACTATCTCACCAAGCCTTTCAGTGTTCCCGAGTTGCTGGCTCGTTTACGAGTTGCTTTGCGGCATAGTTTGGCTACGGATCAAGAGGGGCATATTTTTGTTTCCGGTCCGCTCAGTGTTGATCTAGAGGGTAAAGTTGTAAAAGTGGAAGGGCAGATCGTGCGCCTCACGGCAACCGAGCATGATATTTTGCGAGTGCTCATTAAAAATGCCGGAAAGGTAGTTACTCACCGCACGCTATTGCGCGAGATTTGGGGGCCAAATGCCGTGGAGCATACCCAGTACTTGCGAGTTTATGTGGGGCAGTTACGGAAAAAAATTCATCTTTCGGATTCTGTGCCAGAAATTATTGTTACCGAGCCAGGCATTGGTTATCGTTTAGTGGATAAGGAAGAAGACGTTTGACCTCCTAAACAAATTGTCTATAGCATATAGTGCATATGAAGTTTACGTTTCTCCTTTTCCTTTATTCCGCTGCAGCCATGGCTATGAGTGAGCAAACCCTGCTCACCGAATTTCCAAAAACGGCTCTCCCTTATTTTCAAACTCGTTCAGTGCCACAAGAGTTCACCGCCAGCGATGGCTTGCATATAAAATATTATTCCTTTCTTGTTCCGGGTGCGAAGCGAGTGCTCGTGATCGCCCCTGGCCAAGGAGAGCCCTCGATTAAGTACGCAGAGTTCATTTATGATCTAAAAGATTTGGGCGTTGATATTTTTATTATCGATCACCGCAGCCAGGGTGATTCTGGCCGTATTCTTACGGATATCGAAAAAGTGCACGTGAATCACTTTTCCGACTATACGAGTGATCTTGCCATTTTTAGCTCTACTGTGGTGCATCCAGAAAGCTATGAAAAATCGGTTTTGCTTGGAATGTCGATGGGAGGGGCGATTGTGGCGGATTTCGTGCGCACTCATCCCACTGCCTATTCTTCCTTGGTATTTCTCTCTCCGATGTTTCAAGTGAATTCGAAAAATGTATCCGATGAATTGGCCCTGAAGGGCTTGGAGGCCATGGAGTTTGAAGGATTCGGCACGATTTACGCCCCTTCGCAAACAGCTTTTGATCCCCATGATCCGTATCCAGGCAATGATGTTAGTTCGAGCACGGCTCGCTTTCATATTCGCCGTGAGTTACTCAATTTAAAGCCGGAGTATGGCAGTGGCGGCGGCACCGTGCACTGGGCGATTGAAAGTATTAAAAAAACCATCGAACTTCAAAGTGCACAGAAGCTTTTACAAGTGCCAACTCTAGTTTTTCAGGCCAGCGCGGATTCCGTGGTGGTGCCTGAGGCAGAAGCGAATGTTTGCCAAAACAATTCGCGATTTTGCCAGCTCATTTCCCTAAAAGGGGCAAAGCATGAATTGCTCATGGAGCGCGATTTGTTTCGCGATCCAATCCTCAAATCTATTCGCAGATTTTTACTGCAGTAGATTTATTTTTTAACGGCTGCTGTGCAGCGATCCATGTAGTAGTTATATAGGATATCTTGAATGGTGTTCATGTCGCCCTGATCCACTACGAATATGCCCACGGGCATCATAGGATCGTCCACGCCAGGAAAGAGGGGAATAATTTCTGGAGCATAAAACTCCCGTGCCTTCGGCGAGTAGGTGAGCGTATTGTCTGATCCTGGATAGTTTGAATCGTATACGGTCAGGTTTACACTTCCATCGTCGGCTGGGGCGCTAGCAGATTTTACCAACAGCACATGTTGTTCCACTCGCGAGGTGCGAAGAATAATCAGCGGCATGCGGTTCTTGCTCAATTCACTTTTAATCAAATTGTAGGTATTTTCGTTAGCGTCTTGCGGCCTGGCCCAATTGCCAATCAAGAGATCAAAATTAAGAGGCGAGCTAAAACGAGCGATTTGATAAAAATCAATATCACCTTCGGGGGTTCTGCCGGGCACAGCCGTTAAATTGCTATAGAACTCATCCATGGTTTTGGGGGAATTGAAAACGCGAAGAGACCCTAGCCCTTTCACCATTTCGAGATAATCGTGGGCGGCATTATCATCGGGATTGCCATTGAGGCGGGCCAAGTAATAATAGATACGTTGCGCGTGAGAGAGCGACCAGCAGTGGCCGATATTGATGGCGTTTGGCCAGTTGCGCACGGGGAGTTCTTTGTCGGCGGAGAAGGCATCTGCTTGAAGTGTTGCCAGCACGGTATCTTTTGTCAGTGTGGAGCATTGCAAATCCTTCACCAGAGAATCGCTCAAGAGAATAGTTGGATCAGTGGTGACGGGCTTTCTTCCGAAGGCATGCGCCTTAGTGCTGCTAAGTAGTAGAATTGCGACGAATAAAAATTTCATAGGCCTCCCCATACGTTCGTTGGCTTGAAGTATCGCGCCGCGTCAAATTAGTCAAGTACTGGATTTAGGCTGCTGAGAACAGCTACACTTCGCAGATGTTCTTCTCTTTTTTACTTTTATTCGCTCAAACTAGCATCGCTGCCATTCCGGCGAAAGTGGAAGCGGATATTGGCCACCAGCTACAAACGGTATTGGAACAATCGGTACAGCTGAGCGCCGATAGCGAATCAAAGAAAAGTGATTGGAATTGTTCAGGAAAAAAATATCGCCTAGAGATTCATGCCCCTGAAGAAGAGCAAAGTGCGGCGGCCTATGCGGCATTAAGGGAATTAGGTTTTCTTTACCCTCATCCGCGAATTTCGATTCGTCCGGATAAGAAAAAACTCCTCGCCGCCTGCGGGAAACGATTTAGCTGGCAGCCGCGCCTGAAACTCAGGGGTTTCCACCTTCATCTAGAGCATCCCAATGAATGGGTGGATGGCTTCCTTATGGGCAACAAGGCGATCGCGGAAGATGGCTTGTGGTGGCTAGTTCGCAATGGTCAGAATTTACTGCAAATTGAAATGGTGCGGATGCCCGATGAGACGCTGCGAAATGGGCTCGGTCCGCTGATGCAAGAGGCGCGCGCTCTTGGCATAAAAACTGGCCTTTGTTTTAGTTTTGCGATGATTCAGCAGCATTCTTATCGGCTCATCCCATTTTGGCAGGATTTCTTCGGCTGGAAAACAACGGAAGCCTTGGTGAATAATTTGCGGCGGATCAATGAAATGGTTCCCGGCGATTTTGTGGGTTTCGAGCTTGGATCTTCTGAATTTACTTCCACGAGTGCGGCCCGAACCTTGGAGTGGATGAATGCGGCGGGGAAATATTTGCGCTCGGTGAATATGAGAATGCTGGTGAAATCCCATGTTTCGAGCAATCAAGTTTCGCCAGACTTTGGTAATTTTAATTTTCTACCCCATTATGCGAGCCCGGATGTGGGTGTGCAGGCGCATACGGTTTTCTTCTATGGACTGCAGGATTCAGCGGCCCCAATGTATGGGCAAAAAAATTTCGCTGACATGCAAAAGTATATGCTCAAGGAAAAAAACTTTCGGGACGTTTGGTACTATCCAGAAACGAGCTACTGGATTGGCATGGATATCGATGTGCCCATTTTTTTAACCGACTATTTAGTGGCCCGCACGGCCGATGTGGATTTCCTGGAAAAGCAGGGAATTGCGGCGCAGCTAAATTTTTCCTCGGGCCAAGAGCTTGGCTACTGGCTCTTCGACTGGCAAGTGGCCTTGCTCGCGGATCCACAATCTAGAGGGCGGCCAACCTATGCGATAGAGTTGCTCGGTGAGGATGCAAAAGAGTGGAAAAAGATTTTGGCCTGGCAATCGGAATACTTTAAGCGCCGGCAACTCATTCGAGTGTTGAGCACTACTAATCTCATGGATGAGCTCTCTCCTCTTTTTGCCCCCGTGCATGATCGCACGCTGCTTCGCCGCCTTCGACGTAAGCCAACTATGTTGGCGGCAGAGATCGTGGAATTAAGTGAGGCCATAAAGGCAGCGCCTAATTTCGCCTTCGTAAAAAATGCAGAAATTAGAGCTTTGCTGGAGGTGACACTACTCCGCATGCGCCATGCGCTGGCTTTACGACAAGCGATCGAGGCCCAACAACAAGGGGGTGATTCGGAAAAATTTCTCTCTGAGGCCACCAAAATCCGCACCGAGGCAAAGCAAATTCTAGAAAGTACAATCAAAGCCTCGAATCGTTATCCTGAATCATGGATCTATGATCGCAGAGAAAATCCCACGAGTTATCCTTTCGGATACTTGTGGACAGCAAAAACTCTTTTCTATTGGGAGCGCGAAGAGGGGATTGTGCGAGAACATCGCCTCAACCCCTTTTATAAAATGCTCGTGAATCCGATTTCGATTCTATTTTAAAACTTTAGTGGACGCTCAAAATGGCAGGTATATCCATTCGGGTGTTTTTCTAAATATTTTTGATGATATTCTTCCGCAGGCCAGAATTTCTTGAGCGGATCAATCTCCGTAACGGAAGGCTTACCCCAAGCTCCAGATTTGTCCACTCGCGATTGTATGGCTTGCGCTGCTTTTTTCTGAGTCTCATTCGCGTAGAAAATAGCCGAACGGTATTGCGTGCCGATATCATTGCCTTGGCGAGCATCCGTGGTGGGGTCGTGGATACGGAAGAAGGCGAGCAGAATATCTTCATAGGAAATCTTCTTTGGATCAAAGAGAACCTGAATCCCTTCCGCGTGACCGGTCTTTCCCGTTTTCACTTTTTCGTAGACTGGATTTTCTACTTCACCGCCCACATAGCCCACGATGGTTTCGATCACACCGGGAAGTTTGCCGAGTAAATCTTCCATTCCCCAAAAACATCCGCCGGCCATAGTGGCAATTTCCCAATGCCTCGCCTCGGCGAACGCAAAAAGATATTCTCCGTAGCCTTCTTTTTTCATGGTTTCTAGTGGGATGAAACGTAAGGCAGCTGAGTTGATGCAATAGCGCAGGCCTGTGGGGGCCGGGCCATCATCAAATACATGGCCTAAATGAGAGTCTGCCCCCGCAGAGCGCACCTCGGTGCGAGCCACGCCTAGAGTTTTATCCTCGTGGAGGGCCACGTGTGAAGTTGCCACTGGGCTATGAAAGCTTGGCCAGCCGGTGCCGGAATCATACTTATGAATGGAGAGGAAAAGCGATTCGCCGCTCACCACATCCACATAGAGGCCATCCTCTTTTTTGTCCCAGTAAGGGTTCGCGAAGGGGCGCTCGGTGCCATCCTCTTGGGTGCACATATACTGCTCAGGGGTAAGTTTCTTTTTGAGTTCTTCTGCGCTGATTTTTTTATATTTGCTCATATATATGGTTGTGCATGAGAGATAGTTCAGGCGCAAGTTTACCTTTTAGGCTGTGCCATTTTTCTGACGACGTGAAAAAATTGCCTAGAATTTATTACAATTTTTGTTTATTTCTTCCATATCGTCAAAAAAAAGACAAAAAACTTCTTACATACTTAACTTGCCTCTTGTCCTAAATAAATTACTCCCGATAGAATCTAGTTCGAGTCAAAACACATTTCTTTCAAGGAGGAGGGGATGAAAATGCAAAGAACAAGTCTGTTCGCTATTTCAATAACTACAATGATGGGTCTATGCGCAAGTGCGGCATGGGCAGATACCGCGGAAGTGGTAGTGCGTTTCAAGGAAAAAGTATCCATGGAGTCGTTAGCTCGATCTGTTACAGATCCAGCTTCCCCTCGCTATCAGGATTTCTACTCGCCCGAAGAAATTCGTGCTCTCGCTGCGCCAAGCGAAAATGAATATAACGATGTGCTTACACAATTCCGTGCTGAAGGCTTGGAAGTAGTAAGTGAATCACCCTCTCATCTATTCGTTACCGTTCGCGGTGAACGCGCTACGCTTGAAAAAATGAATGCGCATGCAAAAGCAAATTTTGCTGCGATGGATTTCTCTCCAGCGGCTCGTACGATTGATAACGTGAGTGGACTTGTGCCAAGTCAAAAGCGTCACACCCACTTAGTGATCTCCCCTATGAAAGGCTCTCCTTCTACTCCATCTGCGCAAGGCAATGGCGTTCAACCCGATCAGATTCATGCTCTCTACGGATTTGATGCAATTTATAAAGAAGGGTTCACTGGAAAAGGTCAACATATTGCGATCGCAACCTATGATGGTTTCAATATCTCTGACGTAACTCAGTACTACCAAAAGAACAATGTGACTCCTGGACCAACAGTAGACCAAGTGAAGTTCAATGGAACTCCAACTGTTGTGATGGGTTCCGCCGCTGAAACTGAAACAGACGCAGAATTCTCTGGAATGATTGCCCCTGCTGCTCAGATTCACGTATTCACCTCTGCAAAGAACAGTGATGATGGCGAGCTCGCTATGTTCACGGCAATCCTAGATGATAACCGCGCAAAAGTGGTTAACTATAGCTGGGGTAGCTGTGAGAGCCAATTGTCGCCTGCTCACAAAGCAGACATGGATAAAGTTTTCGCAAGAGCTGTGGCTCAAGGCGTGAACATCATGGTGGCCTCTGGTGATAGCGGTTCTAGCTGCCAAGGCAATGGTAAAACAGAAGCAGACTATCCAGCAGAAAACCCAAATGTGGTAGCTGTGGGTGGAACTACTTTGGATACCACTGGTACCGAAGCTAGAGAAACTGCCTGGAGTGGTAGCGGTGGTGGAATTAGCACCATCTACGATCTTCCAGACTACCAAGCACACTTGGGTTCTGCGTTCGCAAAACGCTCTTACCCTGATGTGGCTTTCAATGCTGATCCTAAGTCGGGCCAACCAACATGGATTCGCTACGGCCAATTCTTCACTCCTTCGAAGCCTTCGTACGTAACGATTGGTGGAACCAGTATCGCAGCTCCTCAGTGGAGCGGATTCTTGGCTCTTGTTGGTGAAGCTCGTGGATCGAAAGCACTTGGCTTCTTGAATCCTCATGTGTATTCGCTCTCGTCTGCTAACCAAGCGAAGCTGCTCCGTGATGTTAGCTCCGGTAACAACGGTGCCTACAACGCTGGTGCAGGCTTTGATGCTGTAACTGGTTTTGGTAGCATGCGCGCAGATGCTCTACTCAACTACTTGAAAAACCTCTAAGCTTTTCGAGTTTTTAAAGCGAAGCCCACTTCCGCAAGGAGTGGGCTTTTTTTTTGACGAATTCGCGAGTACCTAGGGCTCGTAGCGGATCACGGAGGCAGTGGCTGCTCCTCTTGCGCTTACTTCTAATCCAATCAGGGCATCGCCGCCATTGTCGGAGGCTTGCTTTCTCAGCATGGTAATCATTTCGTTTGTGTTGCTACTGCAGCAGGCATTCACTGCTCCGATCTCCACATATTTTTTTGTGGGCGATGTGGATCGAAATAGCTCAATAGATTCTGGCTGTGTTCGCACAGAATAACTCTGAGCCACTCGAGAGGGGGCAAATTGGGCGCTGGTGCAGGCGCTGAGGAGGCATAAGAAAACGACCGCGATTGCTTGTTTTTGTTTCATTGTTTTCTCCTAATCATTGAGCCTTCGGTTAAAAAAGAGCTTTTTTCTTCTGTCACCATTTCAGAATGACAGGATTGGTTGGTAGTGCAGTTGCCATCACCTGTGCAGGATGTTTGTGGGGAGCAAACGTCTTGCCAGTGAGTTTCCGTATGTGTTTCTGAGTGAATGTGCAGATCGATGATGGCCTCTGCGCCCACTTCGGCGGCATCTGTTCTCAATTGATTATAGATCCAATTCAAATCAAGGGAGTTGGTATCGAGGGAGATTAGCCCTAATTCTATAAAATTAGAGTAGGGATTATAGGTGCGGTAAATTCCAATCTCGCTCGGATTCGTGGGAGTAAATTGGGGCTGCTGATCTACTTTCGCTTTTTGAAAAGGAGTGATCTGAGCATGTGTGCACGCCGCTAAAAAAAGTATGGATAACAAGTTGCATGTGCTTAGAAATTTCATCAAAAACTGGTGGTGAACGCGAGGCCCTGCGCTCCCGGGAATGGAGTGAAGTAGTTAACATCCCAAGTAGACGCAGTTTTCTGCAGGGCTATTTGCTCTGGATTATTCGCGGTTACTGCTTTGGCAAAATGGTAGGCGAGGAAAATAGAGATCGGGTAATCGCTCCACCAGTGTCCACTGGTGGCCACCATCCCATTAGCAACTACAGCCACCAAGGGATAGCCCACATAGGGAATCCAAGATTGCTCTGCATAGTTGCGACGGATTACTTCCACGGTAGTGAGGGCGGTGAGAAGGTGTCCGGAGGGATAGGCATCATAGGCGGCCACGTGCTTATTATAAGTAGAAAGTTTCGTGAAGGGTTGCCAGCAACCAGTGCGGCAAGTGGTAACCGAATCCGGACTTTGACGGCCGATAGCATGCTTCATTACTTGATCGAGAATTCCCGTGGCGAGCACACCTTCGAGCACTTGGCTCGCTGTGCGCAATGAACGATGGCTCTTACTAGCAATACCAGCCACTAGAAAAACACCGCCTAAGAGAATCTGGCGATCGCCTTTTCCCATGCTTGCCCCAATATCACTCACGCGTTTATAGGATTTACTTTCTCCATAGTGGGCAGCAAGAGGCTGCCAGAGTTCATAGTCGTATTTCATGAGCACGGCCGTGGAGCCGATTACGGCAAGCGCTGGCGCAATCGTTTCTTTGCGCCAAATACTTTCGCCTGCGCCAACATAATCACTCGGAATATGGAGCAGCCAATCAAAATACCCTAATTTATCTTCCGTTGGCGCGGGAGTGGCGTTGGTGGTAGCGCTACTTTCTTCTACCGCAAAAGCAGTGACAAAATTGACGGAGAGCAGTGTGATGGCGAGGAGACTGAGTTGTAGGAATTTCATCTTGGAAGAACGATACGTTGAGAGCGCTATTTTGTGCAAGCGGATTTGACCAGTACCCCGCTTCGTGATTTCCTGTAGCCTATGAAAAAATATCTACTTTGTGTGTTGCTGCTGCTACCTAATTTCGCCTCCGCTGCCGACTACGATTCTCTCGTGGTTCGTGGGGAAGGGGAAATTCATATCAAGCCAGAAATTCTGCGCTTAGATATTCAAATTGTGGGCAAGGCAAAAACAGCAAAGGCTGCTCAGACCATGAACGCCGAGGAAACCGCAAAAGTGAACGGAATTCTCAAGCAAATGCATATTGCCGAGAAAGATATGCAAACGATGAATTACTCTGTGGATGCAAGCTATGACTATACCAAGGGCAAGCGGATTTTAACGGGCTATGCGGCGAACCATTCGTTGCAGGTGACAGTGAGAAATTTAGAGCAAGCCTCGCCGCTGATGGATGCCTTGGTGGATAGCCAAGATGGGGATAATAAAAGCATCACTGTTTCTAGCTCGCACTACGATACGGAAAAAATGCGTGACTATGAACGCGATGCCCTAACGGCGGCAATGACGAATGCGAAGCAAAGAGCGGAAGTATTGGCCCGTGCGGCCGGAAAAAACTTGAAAGAGGTGCGTCATATTTCCGACAGCCAAATCAATTTGCGTAATCCCGCTCCTATGGGATTGGCGCGGAGGGCTATGTTCGCCGCCGCTGACGCAAGCGCAGCTCCAGAATTAAGCGCAGGTGAAATAATAGTAACAAGTTCTGTTACAGTTGAGTATTCTTTCTAGGAATGTCTCGATTTATCTTAAAGAACGATAATTTCTTTTCGGATGCCAAAAAGCTGCGGGCTAGCTTTGAAGAAAAGTTTGCCGATCCCAAAGCGGCAAGCTCGAATCGCTTTGTGTGGGACTATTGGCATGTGCCGGGCCAGTATACTCAGCTGCGAACGCCCGCCTATCACTACTTTCCGCAAGCCACTTATAAAAAATTAGAACAACAACTTTTGCATTGGGGGCGCCGCACCTTAGGTTGCGATGGCATCACCCCTCCTTGGCTCAGTTGCTATATCGATGGCTGTGAGCAGGAAATTCACTCTGATGTGCCCCATGGCCCTTGGGCATTTGTGTTTTCCTTAACGAAGTGGCGGCAGCGCAAGTTTAAAGGTGGTGAAACTTTTCTCCTCAAGCCCAGTGTGCTCGATTACTGGTCGAATTTTGTGGAGTCGGAGGATCGGGAGCGGGATGGTTTTCTGGATTTCGTGGCGCCTGAATTTAATCGGCTCACGGTGTTTGATCCACGCTTTCCCCATGGGGTGAGAAGAGTTTCTGGCGTGCAGGATCCAATGCAGGGGCGCCTCGTGATCCATGGTTGGTTCACGGAACCGAAGCCTTTTCTGGAGGGTGCGCTTACTGCGAAACAAGCGGCCCCCATACTAGACGAAGCCGTAGAAAAGTTTGCAGCAGAATTGCTGCGCTTTGGCAATTGGCACGGCACTTTGAGTTTGCGATTACAAGTTTCTGCCGCAGGTAAACTTACTGGGCTTTCCAGTTTAGCCAATACACTCTTGCCCTTGCAGGCAGATCAAGGGGCAGTAGCCAAAATACAACGAAGCTTGAAAACAGCGTTTCATTCCATTCATTTTCCAAGAGCAAAGGGAAAAACAGAGATCACTTTACCTCTGCTTTTCCGTTGAGGCTTATGATAGGCTCCGGCAATCCAATGAACTTTCAAACCTTATTTCAACGATATGCCGCTTGGATAGAGCGTAGTCACCGAAGCATCTTGCTTGTTTCGCTCATTATTTCGCTGTTCGGTTTTTGGTATTCTGGTCAGCTCTATAAAAATTTGCGCACCGATATTGAAGAACTATTGCCTGCTTCCGCACCGAGTGTGCAGGATCTAAAAAAAGCTACAGGTAGATTCACTGGCCTGAATCACTTGGAAATTGTGATCGAGAGCGATGATGCTGCGGCAGCGAAACGTCTCCAGATTGATATCGCGAAAAAACTTTCTCAGCTTTCTCCAGAGGTGGTGGCGAAAGTAAAAAATAATATCCGCACAGAGCGTGAGTTTTTTGAAAAGCGTAAATCGCTCTATATCGATCTCTCGGATTGGCGTGCCATTGCAGATTATGTGCATGATAAAATCCGCGCGGAACGCAAAAAGGCATTTTCCCTAGGCATTGACGATGAAGAAGATAAGCCTGTGGAGACCTTTAGCTTCAGTCGCCTTCGCAAAAAATATTCGAATCGCTCCATTCGCTTTGCCAATTTTAAGGATGATTATTTTCAATCGAAGGATGGTCACACTCATATCGTGCTCGCGTTTTTGCCGGGCAAGGTTACGGAGATGTCGGGCAATGAGCGGCTCTCTGAATCGGCCTCAAAAATTATTCAGGATCTGAACCCAAAAAGCTATGCGTCCGACATGGTGGTAGGGCTCGGCGGAGATGTGCAAAATATGGTGGAGGAGCACCATGGTCTCGTAAACGATCTTGTAACTTCTTTTGTGATCGTAACTGCTTTTGTTACCCTCGTGCTTTTCTTTTTCTATCGCAGCGTGGGGGCGGTAACAGCGCTTTCGCTTGCTCTTTTTGCTGGCACGGGTTGGACATTTGGTCTCAGCTATTTTCTTGTGGGTTACTTAAATGCGAACACCGCGTTCTTAGGTTCCATCGTTCTAGGCAACGGGATCAATTTTGGAATCATCCTGATGGCGCGCTACCTCGAGGATCGCCGCCAGGGGATTTCTGTTACCGATGCTCTCTCAAATAGCATGTATGTTACCGCGCGTCCCACACTTACGGCGGCTCTAGCAGCCGCTTGTTCCTATGGATCTCTCATGATCACCAATTTTCGCGGCTTCAATCAGTTTGGGGTGATTGGGGCAGTGGGCATGGCGCTATGTTGGATCGCCTCCTACACAATTATGCCGGCGCTGATCGTGGCGTTTGAAAAGCGAAATTGGATTCGCTTCACTTTAAGAGATTCGAAGCTGCCGTTTATGCGCACGGTTGCTTCTCTGCTACTACGCACCCATGTTTTGGTTTGTGTGTTTAGTGTGGTGCTCGCGGTAGCGGCGCTGATGGGTGTGATGAAGTTTTCTCGAAATACGTTGGAGAGCGATCTCTCTAAGCTGCGCAATAAAGAATCCTTGCTCCATGGCTCGGGCTATTGGGGGCGCAAAGTAGACGATGCCTTTAATAGCAATATCACTCCCACGATGGTGCTCACGAATAGTCATGACGATGCCTTGAAGGTATACGCGGAGCTGAAAAAGATTCAGCAGCGCGAGGGAACAAGTTCTCCATTTTCTACTCTTAACGTGGTGGATGATTTTATCCCTCAGAATCAAGCAGAGAAATTGGAACTAATGAAGGAAGTATCTGGCGAACTCACGCCAAAGGTGCTGAAGCGATTAAAGCCTGAGGAGCTCAAGCGCATCGATGAGTTTTTGCCAAAGGAACCGCCGCCTCAATTACAGGCCAAAGATTTACCGCCCGATATTCTTGCCAATTTTACCGAGAGCGATGGAAAAATTGGCACGATGGTGAACGTATATCCTCGTTTGAATAAAGCGCATTTGTTTACAGAAAAGAACGAGAAGGCGGAAGGTACCTGGAATGGTGAAGAAGTGATTCGCTATACGGCATTGTTGCGCGAGGCGATTCATAACTCCGGCGTGAGTGCTGTGATTGCAGGGCAGCCACCAATCTCTGCCGATATGCTCGCGGCGATTTCGGTGGATGGACCAAAAGCGACGCTTTGGGCTTTCTTGCTGGTGATGATCTTAGTGATCTTGATGTTTCCCAATTGGCGGCATGCGGGAGCAATTCTCGGTTCGCTTTGGCTTGGCGTGCTTTGGATGGGCGGAGTAATGGCCTTCTTTGGTTGGAAAATTAATTTCCTAAACTTTATCACCCTGCCGATTACCTTTGGAATCGGCGTGGACTACGCCGTGAATATCCTCGGCCGCATCCATGAAGACAAAGAAGGAAACGCGGATCGTTCTATTTTGAGTGTGGTGGGAAATACGGGCGGGGCTGTTTTACTTTGCTCTTCCACTACTATTATTGGCTATAGTTCTTTGTTGATTTCTGGAAGCCAGGCCTTTACTAGTTTCGGTAGACTAGCTGTGCTGGGAGAGCTTACCTGCATCACGGCTGCAATTATCGCGCTTCCCGCTTTTTGGCTACTTTTCCAAAAGCTCACTCGCCGAGCGCAGACTTAAGCTTCGATTCTGTGTCGAGCGCCTTCTGAATCGTTGGGGTTGGCGATCTCACCATCGTGTTCCCGGCCACAACATCACTGCCAATGGGCAATTCAATCACCACGGAATTTGTGCCAACGGCGCTAATCTTAAATTTAAAGGGGGAGCGCATGAAGTAAAGAGAATCACCCGATTTTAGGCTCAGTACTTTTCCGGTGAGCGTGGCTTGTGAGCTGGTCAGGCTGCTAACAGTGAATATATCATCCACCGTATTTGCAGCTATCGCTGGTTGAGCCACAAACAATAGGGCGATAATAGCGGAAAAAAGTATGCGAACCATGAAAGCCTCCGTGCTCTCTCTAGTATAGAGCGTTTCCGATCCCTTGTACATTTCCTCACTTGCCCTTCGCGGGTCTATCTTTTAGAGTTTAGCGATATGATAAAACTACTCTCGATTCTCTTATCCGTATTCACGTTAAACGCCGGCGCCGCACCGTTAAAGGTAGCTTTGGTATTAGATAAGGGTGGCAAAGACGATAAGTCGTTCAATGCTGCGGCTTTCGCGGGAGCCACCAAGGCCCAAAGCGAGTTAGGGATTACCTTGAAGGCGGTAGAAACAACCGACGATACTGCTGTGGAAAATACGATGCGCAGTTTTGCCGGAAAAGACTTTGATCTCATCATCGGCATTGGTTTTGCCCAAGCTGAAGCGCTTCGTAAGGCGGCCACGGCTTTTCCAGCGAAACACTTTGCCATCGTGGATGCGGATGTAAATCTTCCCAACGTGCGATCGCTACTCTTTGAAGAGCACCAAGGCTCTTACCTAGTTGGTGCCTTGTCGGCAATGGCTTCGAAGACGGGAAAGATTGGATTTATTGGCGGGATGGATGTGCCGCTGATTCGTCGATTTCAAATGGGCTTTGTGGCTGGTGTAAAAAAAGTGAATCCGAAGGCTATGCTTTCCACTAACTATGTTGGCGTGACGAGTGATAGCTGGAACAATCCAGCAAAATCTAAAGAGCTTGCGCTCACCCAATATGGCGCCGGCACAGATGTAATTTTCGCAGCGGCGGGAGCCTCTAATAGCGGTGTGTTCGATGCAGCCGAAGAGAAAAAAGTTTTTGTGATTGGAGTAGATTCCAACCAAAACTGGGTAAAGCCAGGCAGAGTGCTCACGAGCATGCTGAAGCGAGTGGATTTGGCTGTTTATGCTGCAATTCAAGATTCGATTAAGGGCAAATTCACTGCCGGTGCGGAGCGCTTTGGATTAAAAAATCACGGAGTGGATTTCGCCGTGGACCAATATAACCAAGCGCTGATAACTCCTGAAATGCAGAAAAAACTCGAAGCTTTGAAGGCCGAGATCATCGCTGGAAAAATTGTTGTTCCTGATTACTACAAATTGAATGGAAAAAAATAACCCAGCCCTGATTGAATTTCGCCAAGTACGAAAAGTATTCGGCTCTGTCGTCGCGAACGATGAGGTAAATCTACAAATTAAATCTGGCTCAATCCACGCCATCGTAGGCGAAAATGGAGCTGGAAAATCCACTGCCATGAAACTCTTGTACGCTCAATATGCGAAGAGTGCAGGCGAGATCCTTTTTCGGGGAAATACCACTAATTGGAAATCCCCGAGAGATGCTATTCATGCTGGAATCGGAATGGTTCATCAGCACTTCATGCTCGCAGAGACGCACACCGCCTTGGAAAATATTTTGCTGGAATCGGATCTTCCCTTTTGGAAGCCCTATGGGAAAAAAGAAGCACGGGCGCGTCTCACGGAACTGGCAAAAAAATATCATTTAGAAATTAACTTCGATGCGCTTGTGAGCGAACTTTCTGTGGGTGAGCAGCAGCGCCTTGAGATCTTAAAGCTGCTCTATGCAAATTCCGAAGTGCTCATCTTGGATGAACCAACGGCCGTGCTCACGCCCCAAGAAATTATTGCGCTCTTCGAGAACTTACGACGTCTCCGCGCCGAAGGTAAAACGATTCTGCTCATCACCCATAAGTTAAAAGAAGTGATGCAGTTTGCAGATTGTGTAACCGTGTTTCGAGCGGGAAGAGTGGTGGCTCATCGAGAAGTGATTGATACCAGCACTGCGGAATTAGCGGATCTCATGGTGGGGCAAAAAGTAGAACTAGGAAGGCCTTGGCCCATTCCATGTAAACCTCGAGAAGCCATTCTTTCGCTGGAAGAGATTTCTTATCCGAGTGCAGGGTCCAAATTGCGCTTAGACGGAATAAATCTGCAAGTTCAGGCCGGAGAAATTGTGGGCATTGCGGGAGTGGAAGGAAATGGACAAAGCGATCTCATTCGCTTTCTACTTTCTCCGAAGGAATTTCCCCATCAAGGCACAATTCGTTTATTTGGAGAACCTATTGACCAATGTAGCGCACCTCAAGTGCGGAAAAAAAGTGTGGGCTTGCTGGCGGAAGATCGCCTAAAAGAAGCGCTTTTGCTCAACCGAGATTTAGAGGCAAATTTTCTTCTCGGCAATCAAGGTGCTGTAGAATTTCAGCGCAGGGGAATTTTGCAGAAAAAAGAGATTCTCAAAACAGTGCATCACGCGATCGAAGAGTATGATGTGCGCCCACGAAAAATCGAAAACTCTGCCCGCTCTTTCTCTGGCGGAAACCAACAAAAATTTGTGGTGGCGAGGGAACTATACCGCAAGCCGAAGTTCTTGTTAGCGGCACAACCCACGCGCGGAGTAGATGTGGGTGCCATTGAGTTTATTCACCGTAAATTATTTGAAGCACGCGATGCGGGAGCGGGGATTCTCTTGATTTCTTCTGAACTAGAGGAAGTGCTGCGTCTCTCAGATCGCGTGCTCGTGATGTTTGCTGGAAAAATAGTGGCAGAATTTTCTCGTGCCACAGCAAATGAATCCAATGTGGGATTAGCCATGATGGGTGGAAAGAGGGCGAACTATGCCTAAGCATGGTTTTATCTATACTATTTCCACTTTGCTCGGCCTCGCGCTCGGAATTATCGCTGGCTTAGTGGTTACTAAATTTGCGGGAGAGAATCCTCTGCATGTGCTGCAGGTGATTATTCATAGTGCTTTTGGATCTCGCTATGATTTAGGTCTCACCCTCTTTTATGCCACTCCGCTAATTTTTTGTGGGCTCTCCGTGGCGATGGCACTCAATGCAGGTTTATTTTCCATCGGCGCGGAAGGGCAACTGAATATCGGTGCTCTCGCGGCAGCAGCAGTAGGTGCCTGCCTCCCCAATGTGCCGGGAATTTTGGCTCCCTGCTTAGCCCTTCTTGCAGCGGCGCTGGCGGGCGGAATTTGGGCTTGGATTCCGGGATGGCTTCGGGTGGTAAAGGGCAGCCACGAAGTGATCAATACGATCATGATGAATTTTATTGCCTACGCTTTTTGCGGTTGGATTGTGCGCGTTTATTTGCAGAACCCTGCCAGTCAAAATCCGGAAACCAAGGATATGGGCGCGGCCTATTTCATTAGAGCCCATGATCCGATCGCTCATTTTTTTGGCGATGCGCCGGTGAGCATGGCATTTCCGATCGCGCTCCTGATCGCACTTTTGCTTTGGTTATTTTTGGAAAAAACAAAATTAGGTTTTGAGCTAAAGGCTTGCGGCGAAAATGAAGACGCTGCCAAACTCGCTGGTATCCCAGTGAAACGCCTTCGCTTGCTGGCTATGGTTTTGGCTGGTGCGCTCGCGGGATGGGTGGCCTTGCCAGAGGTTTTGGGAAATGTGGGCAGGTATCGTATTGGATTTTCTGCTGACTATGGTTTCATTGGCATCGCGGTGGCTCTCTTGGCTCAAAATAATCCTTTGCTCGTGGTGCCTGCGGGTATTCTTTTTGGCGCGCTTCACAAGGGGGCGGGAGATTTAGACATCGAAACAGAGCATGTTACCCGCGATCTTTCTCTCATCATTCAAGCCCTCGTGATTCTCAGCGTTTCCTTGAGCGCCTATTTCCCACTTTGGTGGATGAATCGGAGAAAAAAACCATGATGTTGATTTTCTTAAGCACCTTGAGAATGTCTACTCCGCTGCTCTTTGCGGCCATTGGGGGAATGTTTTGTGAGCGATCTGGCGTGATCAATATTGCGCTGGAAGGATTCATGCTATTCGGCGCTTTTTTTGCGGCGGCTTTCACCATCGCCACGGGAAATCCGTGGCTGGGTTTAGCGGGTGCCCTCGCTGGCGGCGCGGCCTTCGGATTGCTCTATGGTTTGTTCGTGATCCAGTGGCGCATTAATCAGGTGGTAGCCGGCACAGCCTTTAATTTTCTCGCCATGGGTTTGATTCCCTTCGCGCTTAAAATCCTTTATGGGTCTACAGGAGCCTCGCCCTCAATTCCGATCGAACAACGCTTCCAGATTTTTCCTGTTTTCGGGGCTTGGGGTATTACCGCCTTTGCTTGGTTTGTGCTTCGCTATACTCCCTATGGTCTCTGGCTAAGTTTTGCAGGAGAGAATCCCGAGGCGCTTGATGCGGCTGGGATATCAGTGCGCGGCGTGAGGTATTCTGCTGTGATGATTGGCTCTGCTCTTGCCGCTGCAGGTGGCGCCTCCCTTTCTATTTTTCTCTCCTCAGGGTATGCCAGAAATATGTCTGCCGGGCGTGGCTTCATGGCGTTAGCTGCACTTATTTTTGGAAAATGGCGACCCATCCCCGCTGCGCTCGCTTGTTTATTTTTTGCCTTCATGGAGGCCTTGCAGATTAGCGCGCAGAATATCACGGAGCTGCCTATTCCGGCTGAGTTCATTCAATGTCTTCCCTATCTCGCCACGATGATTGCCTTGGCTGGATTTGTGGGTAGCTCGAAGCCGCCGAAGCAGCTAGGAAACGCTTTCCCGCGATGAGTGTCGTAAATCAAAAATATGATGTGATTATCCTGGGAGCTGGAGGTGCTGGTCTATTTTGTGCCGCCACTGCCGCGAGGCGAGGAAAAAAAGTGATTGCCCTCGATCATGGCGAGAAGCTCGGGAAAAAGATTTTAATCTCTGGTGGTGGGCGCTGTAACTTTACGAATGTGAACGCCTCGGCCAAAACCTATTTTTCAGAAAATGAGCACTTTGCAAAATCTGCGCTGGCGCGTTTTACCCCAGAGGATTTTATTGCTCTCGTGAAAAAATATCATATTCCCTTTCATGAAAAAAAATTGGGGCAGTTATTTTGTGATGAGAGCGCGCAGCGGATTGTGGATTTGTTGGCCGCAGAATGCCGTGAGGCGGGCGCGAAAATACAGCTGGGTTGCCGGATTGAATCTGTGAAGAAACTTGGAGAGGGAGAGTTCCTTGTAGAGACATCTCTTGGCACATTCTCTTCTTCCGCAGTGGTGGTGGCTACTGGCGGCCCCTCGATCCCCAAAATTGGCGCTACTGATTTTGGGCAGCGTCTCGCGAAAGAATTTGGACTGGAGCTAACAGGCCTAGATCCAGCACTCGTTTCTCTCACCATGAACCAGGATTTCCAGAAACGCTTTGGGGAACTAAGTGGCGTGAGCGTGGATACCGAAGTAAGAGTGGGGAAAGAAAAATTCCGCGAAAATATTTTGTTCACCCATACGGGCTTGAGTGGCCCCGCGATTTTGCAGGCTTCGCTGTATTGGTTTCCCGGTGAAGCGATTGAAATCAATCTTTCTCCAGATATCAATATGGAAGAGATGTTATTAGAGAAAAAACGAAGTGGTGCGCGCACGGTATTAAAGAATAGTTTAGGTGAGCAATACACGAAGCGTCTCGCAGAAATCCTGGTAGACAATTTTTTTGGTGAAGATGCTCCCCTTAGAGATCTGAGTGATGCGAAGATCAAGGCCTTTGCCCAGCAGATAATGAAGTGGCGGCTTATTCCTGTGGATACTGGTGGCTATGGAAAAGCGGAAGTGACTCGCGGCGGAGTGAAAACCTCAGAGCTCTCTTCAAAAACGATGGAGAGTAAAAAAGTGCCTGGGCTCTTTTTCATCGGCGAAGTGGTGGATGTAACGGGCCGCCTCGGAGGCTATAATTTTCAGTGGGCTTGGGCCTCAGGCTTTGCGGCGGGGGAATCGGTTTGACGCCATGATCGAGAATGGCACGCGAGCGGTGATAAGACCGAACACGATGCTCACTGCAGTTAGCGCCACTTGAAAGCTATAGGCGATACCCGTTTGTTGTTTACCTGCCGCAAAATATTGAAACACCGAAAGTGCGAGCATTCCGGGAAGCATCGCTACGATTCCGGGCACGGAATATACTTGGCTTGGCATCTTGAATAGGCGCCCGAAGCTTAGGCTTACGATACCCACCACGAAAGATCCAAAGTAAGGTGCCGTTGCCACAAAAGATCCATGGCCGAGCGATTCTAGTGTGGCCCAGCCGCATAGGCCGGTGATCGTGGCCCAAATGAGCGAACGCGGCGGCACTCGGAAAATTACAGAAAAACAAGAGGCAACCGCAATCACAGAGGCCATCGCAATCGGCCAAGTTTTTTCCACGCTATGGATTGGGCGGAGCACGGTGAGCAAGCTGAATGATTCTGCTAACTGCTGAAAAAGTAGATAGGCAAGGCCGATAGCGAGAAGGCTCAAGCAAGCTTGCATAAATTTCGCCGTGCCTGAAACAAGATTCTGATCCGCGAGTTCTGCGATCGATGTTGTAAGGGCCAATCCGGGCACTAGCAAAACTAGCCCTCCCAAGGCATAGGCTTCGATGGAAACAGGAGCAAATAAAATATGGGCTACAGCAGCGAGGGCAAGAGTGAGAAAGGCGCCCACAAAATCTGTATACATCGGATTGGTGGGGCCTTTGCGAAAGGGGGCAGCGGTTACAAACCAGGTGATGAGGGTAATCGTTCCGCTTACAAGAGCTGCAGTGAGGCGCCCGTAGCTACCGTAGCTTACGGCGAATCCAGCAATGAATGCAGCCAGACCGGTTTGCCAAATTCGATAGAGTGGGCGCACCATGATGGAGTTACGCAAGGTTTCCGAGGCAGTAAATAGAGTGAGTTTATCTTCGAGAATATCATTGAAAATTCGCTCTAGGATGCAGATGCGCGATAGATCTGTGGCTGTAGATTTAATGCGAGTGAGCGCAGTGCGCTGATTGCCCGGATCATTATAGTTCTGTGAGGTGATGAAGATTCCCGTAGGAGTGGCGAATACTTCAGTTTGTTGCCCGAAGTGATTGCCGAGCCTCGTGATACTTTCTTCAAGACGCGATGTGGGGCCGCCACTGCCTAAATAGTGCTTACCATAGAGCAGCAGGAAATCGATAAGCTCTCCGGGGGAAGGAACATGGCCATTACGAGATAGCTTCATAACGAACCTCCACGATCTCTAGATCTTCTTCGCCCTTTGGAGTGTTTAACGTAACCACATCTCCCTTTTTTGCCTTAAGCAAGGCTTTACCCATAGGAGAAATCCAGCTGATATGACCGCGTGGAATATCGAGTTCGTCTACACCCACAATCACATAGGTTTTGCGTTTGCCTGATTCGTCTTCTACGGTAACAGTGGCGCCGAAAAGTACCGTATCCCCTTTTTGTTGGGTTGGATCCACGGCGACAGCAATTTCAATTCTTTTGGTGAGAAAGCGAATGCGCTTATCGATTTCTCGCAGGCGGCGCTTCCCGTATATATAGTCGCCGTTTTCGGAGCGGTCACCATTGGACGCGGCCCACGAAACAGTGCGCACCACAACAGGACGATCCACATCTAGCAGCTGCAATAGCTCTGCGCGTAGGCGATTGAGTCCACCAGGAGTGATATAATTTTTTTCATCTGACGGACCACTACTAGGAAGATCGATATCCTCGTCGGAATTTCCATCATCTTCTTTTGTAAAGGCTTTGCTCATTGCGCTTCTATTCTAACCTAGTTGAAGCTTTATTTCACTTTTCGCTTGGGCATCGATTCGATTCTTGCTTGAATCTTTTTCCAGATTTCTTGTAAGGGAAGATCGACTGCCGAAAGAAAGGGAATAAAGCTAAGCGGCGGCTTTAGGGAAAAACGGGGTATCAATCTCGAGTTTTTTTCCGCAAGCAATACGGCTTCGCCCACCTTCAATACTTGATCACTGCGGAGGCGGCCCGCGGCCAATTCGGCGCAGGCTACATCGAAAGCAGTAAAGAAGGGCACGCATCCTTTTGGGAGCTTCCTGCCTTCAATCGATCGCACATAGATAGCGCTCACTTTATCTTTGAATTTCTTTTTTGCGTGACGAAAAACCTCGGGATCATATTGGGTATCATCACCTACTAATATTACTTGGCAAGGAGCCTGCTCAATCAATTGGAAAATCCGCTTCATTTTAAAGCGAATCACCGATTTTTCCTGGCGCCAATCTCGTAGCACCAGTGTGGCGGCATTAAAATGATTCTTTGTTAGGAAATACTCGATCTTCTTTTTAATCGCTGGTGGCGAAGAAGAAACAATAAAAAAAGAGTCCTTTCTATCGCCAAGCATTTCTCGATAGAGCTCTGGCATTCCTGCGAAAGCAGAGCTGCGGAAAAGGCCGCGATAGACTGTAATCAGCTTGCTTTTCGTGTGAGAAATCTTGATTGTATCATCGAGATCACTGATCAACCAGAATGCTGCAGCCATGATTTATAGTTCCAGTCTGGCGCCAAGGAAGAATTGGATATCATTTACATGTAGTTTGGGGAGAGAAGTATTTACTCGATTATCTTTTATTCCGAGATTGTCTCTCACTTCGCCCACTAAGTTGAATCGTTCTGATAGGGGATAGAAGTAAGCAAAACTAGAAACGGCTCCGTAGTCTGTTTTCTTTAATCCTGCAGCATCGTAGCTAGTAGTAGTAGAGGTCCCATTACTCAGGTACTCCGTTTTGTAGTCTCCTGGGAAGAAGCTAAAATAGCCGCCGAGACCAAAGGCGAGATTGGAGCCCAGATGGATGCGAAAGAGCAGGGGCAACTGAATCATTTTCTGGGTATATTGAATGGTATTGGTATCATTTTGGTATTTCCGATCCACATCCACAACTCCCAGCTCAAGGGCATAGGTATCAGAAAAATTAAATTCGTAAAATGCGCCTGCACCGATTGCACTCTTCGCAGAATAGCTACTGTCGCTTGCCGTGGGTTTGGAAAGATTATTTACTCCGAGCAAGGAGATGGTATCGCAAAGTGCGATCGAAGGCAGAAGAGTGAGAATGCTGAGGGCTAATCCGCGGATCATTCTTCTATTATACTTGAGCTAAGGGATTTAGAGTAGAGGCCACTTTTGGTACCTGTTTTCGCTATAAGCAAAAATATGTCTGCGCTGACGCAGTGCTATTTGCTGAAAATTCTATTGAGGCTGGTACACTATGAGCGAGAATCAAAAATCAAAATGAGGAATACGTGATGCAAAAATTGAATATTGGCATTTCTGATACGGACAGAAAACAAATCGCAGATGGGCTTTCCCATCTTCTCGCCGATTCCTATACCCTTTACTTGAAAACCCATTATTTTCACTGGAACGTGACTGGTCCTATGTTTCAAACTCTCCACCTGATGTTTGAGACCCAATACACTGAGCTTGCCCTGGCTGTAGATCTTGTGGCCGAGCGCATTCGCGCCCTTGGTCACTTTGCGCCAGGTTCTTACTCAGAATACGCAAAGCTTTCCTCGATCAAGGAAACCCAAGGTATTCCAAGGGCGAAGGATATGATTCGGGAGCTAGTGGAAGGGCAAGAGGCTGTGGTGCGCACCGCTCGATCGATTTTTGCTGCTGCTGAAAAAGCCGCCGATGAAGCTACAGCAGATTTGCTCACCCAAAGAATTCAGCTTCATGAGAAAACAGCCTGGATGCTGCGCAGCCTTTTGGAAGAATAGGCATCTAAGCAATGCAATTGGCCCAGAGGGAGAAATCTCTTTGGGCTTTTTTATTTTTCGTGAAACCATAGCCAGATGAAAAAATTACTTTCTCTTTTACTTTTAGTGCACTCTCTTCCTCTTTTTGCGGCTGACTTCAAGAGTGCTAATGCCGTGCATGCCAATTTTTCTAACAAGGATAAGGCCTTGGTCACTGTGGAAATTGGAGATGGATTTCACCTGAATCAAGAAGCGCCAAATCAGGTGCTCGTGCAGAAGCGGGTGATCAAGGCGAATACGATCAGGGAAAAGTTTGCGAGCTTTGCAATCGATCCAATCCAGGCCTCCGATTCGATAACGCTGAATGCCTACGTTTGTGATGATGCGCTCACTAGTTGCGAATCGCGCACATGGACTTGGGATGCTACGGGCAAGCTACTGCAGGGCACCCCAGCCAAAGTGGACGCGATGGAGAATTCTCTGCCGATCACGCAGCATGGCTTTATCCAAGATTCATTGCCTACAGCGATCGATCAGTGTAAGAAAACTCGTTTACCGATCATGTTGCTCTTTTCGGCGCGCTGGTGTCCGGGATGCATGCGCATGGAACAAGAGATTTGGACGAATCCAAAATACCAAGGCACTCTCGCTCTATTTACAAAAGTGAAGCTCGATGCAGATCGCTTTAAAAATAAACCGATGATGGAAAAATATGGTGTGGCCGGGATTCCCACCACCCTGATTTTAAATTGCGACGGGGAAGAATTAGAGCGCTATGTGGACTATCAAGAGCCACACGGCTTTCAGCAAGCCCTAAAATTGGTGGCAAAGAATAAAGAGCTACTCACGCGCACACAGCTAGAAAAGCGCGCTTCCCTCGGAGAAGAATCCTCTGAATTACTTCTCGCACGGCGAGCGGCGCTCTCCGGTGACAACGCCACGGCGCTAAAGTGGTATTCGTTTATTCCGGAGAAAAAATCGGAAGCCTTTTATTGGTGGGCTTTAGTAGATGATTCTTCTCGTAGGCAGGATAAAACGCCCAGCGCAGAAAATAAAAAACAACTCCTAGAAAATTTGCAGGGTGCGATTGCGGCTTTCCCGGAAACTCCTACCACTTTGGATTGGCGCTCTCAGCTCGCGGAGTTGCAGGGCGCAGAAACGAAAGAGAGCATCGTTACTTTGGATGGAACGATTAAGCTCTGCGATCAATTGATTCAAGATCCTGATCATATGAAGCGCTTCAATGGGGCAGAACCCGCTGGTGATTATCTCGGCATTGAAAGCTTGAAAGTGTATCAGGCGAAAGCGGAGGCCCTAAGCGCAGAAAAGAAAATGGAAGAGGCGAGGCTCGCTTGGGCTGCTGCGGTAAAAGAGGGAAATCGCTTAGGGATAAAAGATGAGCCTTCCGGCAAATTCTTTCGCTATCTCACTATTCTAAAATCAGCAGGGGAGAAGGATCGAGTGGATCATTTTTTCAAAAAATTCCTCGCCATTACACCTAGAGATCCAGAGCTGCTCCGCCGCTATGGGAAATTTCTCTATGACCAAGGAAATTATAAGGAAGCAGCTGCGAGAGCCTTTTCTTCGCTAGCCTACTCCTATGATCAAAATGAAGTGTTTGCGGCAACGCTCTATGCGAAAGCGGTAGCAAAGGATGGCAATCCAAAGCGCGCGAAAGATTTTCTCCTTCGCTACCTAGATCGCGCCGATATTTCCTCCCGTTCCCGAGAGGAAATATCCGACACGTTATCCAAACTCTAGTGCTTTTCGATTTCTTGGATGAAGCCAAGGGCTTTTGCGCTGAGAGTATATTGAGGAGCATAGTGGCCAGCCGATGCTTGATTCTCTTGCAGAATCGCTGCAGCCGCTGCTTTCACTTGCTCTACGAAGATGCCTGTTGGGTGTGTCGAAATTTCGCTTAGGAAATTTCCGAGCACTGTTTCAATCTCCGCTGTACTTAGGTGCACTGTGTATTCGTAGCCACTTTTGAGCATCACATCTGAAAATAAAACGGGATGCGTGCTTAGAGTTTGGAGCTTCATAGCCTGATCATTCGTATTTCCCCAAATACCAAACTCATAGCTGAAGAGATTATTAATTTCTCGCACCAGGTTATAAAGGCCTGAATCCTCCGTAAAGCCAACAAGATGGGAACTAGCAGAATCCAAGGCCGCGAGACAAAGCTGCAAATATTCTTGCTCTAGATTTTTATCCTTCATTCCGAGCTCCAGGGCGCTCAGTAACCAGAAGAAGGGTTTTTCTTGCACGGGATCGATATGCTGAGTTTCGATATCCTGCAAGAGGGCTTTCGCCATATTGATTTTGGCGGAGTCTGTTTTTGGAAATTCCGGCACGCCATACACCGCATGGGTATCCACTGTGCCATCAACCTTATAGCTAGAGCCATCCAAGGATCCGCTACTATCGATACTGGTGATGAGGCCATCCAGGCTATTCTTAAAGTTTAGCCCCTCATAGAGATAGTATTTCGGGAAAAGTGGTAGAGCGCCATGAGCGTCTAGTTCTCCGAAACTATGTTCGATGCTGAATGCGTAGCTCTTTCCGAGGAGCGCCTGCATGGCTGCCACATTATTTCCGTAAAGACTCATCGTCGCTTGGATTGGGTAGCCAGGCTCCACGGGCTTCTTATATTTTTCTGCCATTTGTTCACATCCTGGGGCAACTTGGCTGGGTGTGATTTCCAAGTCGGCCACGGTTTTCGTGCCCATTTGGGTATTTGGGCTTCGCGAAGGAATCACAAAGTTAATGGTGTGGATATTGGTTATTTTGCTGATGGTAAAGCTGCCAGAGCAGGGCTTCACTAGATCGCTAGGTTTATAGTAGTTGGCTTGCGCCAGCACAGGTAACAGAAACAAGAATACATACTTCATAAAAAATCTCCTCAGAGGCTGAATTGCCTGCGAGGAGAGGAATAGCTGGAGTTTGTCTATTTTAAAAATCGATAGTTTTTATGATTCTATCGTTTTTTCTAATGCCCTTGATTTCCCACTAAGCGACTCAAGGTTGTTTTGCTCCACACGCGGAAGCGATCAATAAACACATAGGCAGCAGGCACTACCACAAGGGTTAGTAGCGTGGAGCTTACGAGTCCGCCGATGATTGCGATACCCATGGAAGTTCTTTGCTTCGAGGCCTCATTGAGACCAATGGCCACAGGGATAGTTCCTGCAACTAACGCCATGGTCGTCATGAGGATCGGTCGCAACCTCGTTTTCCCAGCGAGGATCATCGCATCGGTGCGATCCTTGCCTGCTTCCACGAGGTGATGAGCATAGTCCACGAGCAGAATGGAGTTCTTCGTTGCTACCCCGAGAAGCATGATCATCCCGATCATCGAGAAGATATTCAAGCTTTCATGGGTTGCTGCGAGCGCCACAAGCGATCCGCACATCGCGAGCGGCAGCGCCAACATGATGGTAAGCGGAGTTACGAAGCTCTCGTAGAGCGATGCAAGAATGAGGAAGATGAAGAGCACACCGAAGGTGAGTGCGGTGGCCATCGAATCACCAAGTTCTTTGAAGTTCTCCGCCTGACCGATGAAGGCAAAGCGCATATTGGAGGGAAGCTTCACCTCATTTTTGATCGATTTCGTGAGATCATCCATAATGTTTCCAAGTCCTGCCCCGGGAGCAATATCCGCCTGGATCTGAATATAGCGCGAGCGATCTTGACGAGTGATCTTCGATGGACCACGAGTATCAACAGCCGTTGCCACATTCTGGAGCCGCACCAAGTTCAAGTTGATATTCGGAACATAGGTTTGATCGAAGCCCTTGTGAAGATCCCGCTGGTCTTCTTGTAGGCGAACACGAATATCGTATTCCTCTCCGTTTTCACGGAATTTCACCGGCGTGGAGCCTTCCACTTGAGTGCGAAGTTCCACCCCAGCGTTCACGGTGCTTACACCGAGCTCATCCGCGCGTTTTGTGTCGATAGCAACTTGCAGCTCTGGTTTCCCAGCACGGTAATCCACATCCACGTCTTTGAGGCCTGGATGTTTTTTCGCAAAATCGAGCACTTTGGCTGCATACTCTTCTAATTGTTTCTGATCGTCGCCGATAATGTTCAGGTTAAAGGGCCGCTGACCTGCGCCCACCATATCGTAATCCTTCACCGCCGTGTTCGCGTAGGCATAGGGCTTCAGCTGCTGACGAATTTTTTCCTTCACCTGGCTGGTATTCAAGCGGCGCTGCTTGCCGTTTACGAGCCCCACGAAGAAGGAACCCACATTCGACTGGCCCGACTTATCACCCACGGTGAGCGCAGAAATCGCTACTTCTGGGTTGGAGCGAATCAGCTTATCAATTTCTTGACCCACACGATTCGTTTCCTCTAGGGAGGTGCCTGGGGGAAGATCGTAGGCCACGATGAATTCACCACCATCTTGAGGAGGCAAGAAGGTTTTAGGCACAAGCACAATCGTGGAACAGCTTCCGAGGAATACCACCATGGCAATCCCTAAAACTTTTAACGGATTTTTCATGGTATAGCGGAGGATCCCCTCGTATTTCACTTCTAACCAATCCTGAAATTTCGAAAAGCCTTCTAGGGTTCTGCCCACTGTGCGATCCCAAAGATTCTTAGTTTTCGCTTTATGGGTAGCTCCGGCGAAATACGCAGAGAGCATCGGCGCCACGGTGATGGCATCAAAGAGCGAGATCAACATCGCGAAGCAAATAGTGAGACCGAATTCTTTAAAGAACTGACCCACCACGCCCTTCAAGAAAGCCACTGGGCCGAATACGGCGAGTACCGTGAGGGTGGTGGCAATAACGGCGAGCTGCACTTCGAGAGTTCCAGATTTCGCAGCCTCCATAGGACTTTTCCCCATCTCAATATGCCGGAAAATATTTTCTCGCACCACGATCGCATCATCGATCAAGAGGCCCACTGATAGGGAGAGGGCGAGGAGAGTCATGATATTGATGGTAAAACCTGCAATGGCCATCAAAATGAAAGCACCAATCAGAGAGTTGGGTAGCGCAAGACCCGTAATGATTGTAGATCTTCCGTTCCCAAGGAAATAAAATACCACCACAACTGCGAGGGCGATACCGATGAAGATGGATTCGTTTACGTCTTCCACGTTCGCGCGAATTTGCACAGCACCATCGCGCACGAGTGTAACCTTTGGTTTTCCAGGCATATCGGCGAGAGTGGCGTTCACTTTCGCGATTTGCTTGATCACGGAATCTACTACATTGATCGTATTGGAGCCGCTTTGTCGGTATACATAGAGGAAGAGGGATTTCTTGCCATTCACGTAGGCGCGGCTAGCTTCATCCTCCATGGTGTCTTGCACTTGGCCGATATCCGCCACCGTCACGGGCACATCACTACCAAAGAAGTTCACGATAGTAGCTTTGATATCTTCCACTTTGCGGAATTCACCAAGGGAGCGGAACACTGTTTCTTTTTGTCCGCGCGATACTTTTCCAACGGGTACGTTCTCTCCAGCGGCAGCAAGGCGCTGCGCCACTTGGGTGGCGGAGATTTCGTGAGCTTTCAGCTTTTTGCGGTCAAGGTCCACGTGAATTTCACGTTTACGACCACCCAAAATATCTACAAGGCCCACTTGGTTCACCTGCTCGAAACGCGGACGAATCATATTGTCTGCCACATCGTAGAGTTTTTCTTCCGGAAGTTCGGCTTCTAGGGAGAGAATAACTACTGGCTGATCTGCGGGATCGATACGGCGAATAATGGGTTCTTTAACATCGGTAGGTAAATTTGGTTTTGCGGCAGACACGTGATCGCGCACTTGTTGTTCTGCATATTTTACATCAGTTTCGAGAGTGAATTCTGCGATCACGGAGCTCAAGCCTTCACGGTTCACGGAGGTGAGGCGTTTAATGCCCGAGATAGTACTCACTTCATCTTCAATGGGCTTCGATACAAGCGTTTCGATTTCGTTGGGGCTTGCACCGGGGTAAGCCGTGTTTACGGTAACCACAGGAAAAGTCACATTCGGAAAAAGATCCACACCGAGATTCTTTAAGCAGTAGTAGCCCACTGCGAGCATCACGAGCACAAGACAAGTAATAAAAGTAGGACGCTTAATGGAGAGATCAACTAAACTCACAGGGCACCTCCGAAGAGTTTCATTTGGGCGATGATTCGTAAAACTTCTGCTTGGGTATTCACCCGCTGTAATTGCGCGGTATCAAAATCTTGTTCGAAAAGAAGCATTTGATAGGTGGTAGTGCGTCCGCGAAGAAGGCGCTGTTGTTCATTTTCCAGCTTCGCTTTTTGCACTGTTTCGAGCTGCCTCGTTAAGGCTAGACGTTGCTTCGCCTCCTGCAGCTTCGTGTTGAGATCGCGCCAATCTTGCTCTTGCTTCATAAGCTTATTTTGGTATTGAAGCTCTGCCCCTTCTTGCTCCATCTTCGTTCCCGTATAGGTATCACTCATGAGTCCAAAGGAAAGCGGAGTGGTGAAGCTAACTCCAATTACTCTTGTGGGGTGAATGCCCTGCACGGCCTGATTTACTGAAGCATCGGTAAGTGTATCGCGGCCTGTCCAGGCGAGAGAGCCAAATACTTTTAAGTCGGGTTTATATTTCTCTTTCGTGAGCTGCGCATTGGCCACCGCCACTTTGCGCATTTCATCAGCGGCTTTCACATCAAGACGCATCTCCTCGCGAGCTGGCACTTCCATTTTCACAAGGCTTTCTGATTCCACAAGATCTAACGATTCGGGCACTTGGTCTCCCGAAATATTTCTAGCTGAGTTGAAAGCGATGGAGGCAGCTTCTACTTCATCATTGGCGGCCTTCAATTGAAGTTTCGAGAGTTCTAGCGAGGCTTGCGCTTGCAGTTCATCGGATCTCTCTCCTAGTTGGAGATTTACGCGCTTGGTGGCCCACTGAAGAATTTTCTCTGCGCGGCTAAAGGCATCTTTTTGGATCTCTACAGTTTTGCGGGCGATAGCTAAGCGCCAGTAGGCAATTTCTGAGTTCACTAGTTCTGCTCTTGCCTGATAGGAGTTATTGTAGCTATTGCCTAAATTATTGGCTTCTGAGAGATCTCGCTGCGCAGAAACCTCGGAGCCGAAACCATTGCGAAGTAAAGACTGGGAAAGTTCCAGCATTGGGGCTGCAAGATGATAGTCGGGCACAGCGAGCTGTGGTGCATTCATGATCTGCACGTGAGTCATGGTCCAAGTGAGTTTGGCGTTTAGGCCAAAGCTTGTAGCTTCACTCAAGCCCACATCAAAGCCATTGGCATCGGTTTCGTTCCCTTGGAAAAATGGAGCGTCGGTAGGCTTCTTATCTTTCGAGTTTTTATAGTCGGCAAATAGGCTAGGCATAAGAGCGATATTCGCATCACGGGAGTGAATCTGCGCTCCTTTGCCTGCGCGCTGTGAACCTTTAAAGTTCTCATTTTGCGACTGCACTTGCTGTAAAAAATCATCAATGCTTAAGTTTGCGGCTTGTGTGGTGCTTGCTATTAATAGGAGAGAGAGGGGGAGTATTTTTTTCATAAGAAACCTCAGGAAATTCCTTTCAGGATCATCGAGACAAATTGATCAATGAGTTCTTCGCGGTCTTTTTCATTGCGGATACTGCGGTTGAAATATTCTTTCGCTACTGCATCAGAGTGGCCTGTGTGGATAATGGCGCCGAAATAGAAGGCTGTGATCGTGAGCGGATCCATTTCTTTTCGAACGATTCCCTGTTTCTTCGCGGATTGAAAAAACTTCACCATGGCTTCGAAGCTTTTTAAGAAAGTGTTTTGAAACACATCTTTCACCGCATCCATTTCGAAAAGATTTTCTCGATTGATGATTGAGCAGAGCTCGGGCTCTTCCGCGTGGCAGGTGAGGAACTGCCGCGACCAAAGCTTTAACTTGGCCTTTAAATCCTCTAAGGATTCTGGAGCGGTGAGAATTTTTTCGGATTCGGCCAGGCGAGCCGAGCCAAATTCCTCCAGGCAAGAGCGAAAGAGACCTTCTTTTCCTTGGAAATGGTAGCTAATGAGGCTGATATTTACGCCTGCTGCCTCAGCGATTTCTTTCACCGTGGCGCCGCCATAGCCCTTTTCTGCAAACACATGAGTAGCCGCCTTGCGCAGGAGCTCTACGGTGCTATCGTCTGAAGTTTTATGTTTGGGCGCTTTTGCCATGGCCCTATTATTAAAATACTATTTTGATAATTTCAAATGAATGTTTGAAATTTTAGAGTGTAGTGCGCTAAACCCTTTTCTTGGGCTTTTTTACTGTGGCAGTCTTCTTTGGTTTCGCAGACTTAGCCGCTTTCGCCGCTTTGGGAGCAGATTTTGCTTTTTTGGGTTTCGCTCCCCCACCTGCAGCAATTTTATCCGCAATAAGGTTCACTGCATCCGCCAGCGTTAGCTCTTCCACCGTTTTCTCTTTTGGGAGAACTGTTGCATTCACTGCGCCGCACTTCACATAGAGACCATAGGGGCCTTCAAGCACTTCTATCGGCTCTTTAGTTTCTGGGTGTTCGCCGAGAGTTTTCAAAACCTGAGAACCACGACGGCGACTTAGCTTCGGCTGCGCAAATAATTCAAGCGCGCGCGCTAAGTTCACCTCTAAAACGGGATCTTCTTTTTTGAGGGAGCGGTATTCGCCATTGCAGACCACATAGGGGCCAAAGCGGCCAACGCTTGCTCTGATTTCTTTTTGTGTGTCGGGATGCAGGCCGAGTAGGCGTGGCAATTCCAAAATGCGAAGAGCGAGTGGTTCATCCACCGAATTAGGATCAATGCCTTTCGGAATCGAAACGCGTTTCAATTTTTCTTTAGGGTCAGCGGGAATATCTCCGAGCTGCAAGTATGGACCATAGGTTCCCGTTTTCAAGAAGATAGGCAATTTCGTAACAGGATCTGTGCCGAGGCTCTGCGCACCTTTTTTCACTTGTTCAATCAGCGCGCGCATGGATTCTTCGTTCAAATCACTAGGCGCCATGGATTCTGGTAGGCTCGCTTTCACAATTTGTTTTGTGATTGGGTCTTCGTATTCAAAGTAAGGACCAAACTTGCCCACGAAAATATCTACATTTTTTAGATGATCGAAATGGAGCGAGCGCGCCTCTTCGGGATCGATGAGTTTATCTTCTTGTTCCACTCGCGCCTGCAGGCCTTTGGCGCCGAGGAAGAAACTTTCTAGGTAGGGCTCGTATTCTAATTTGCCTTCAGCAATATCATCGAGCTTCTCTTCCATATTAGAAGTGAACTTATTGTCTACAAGTTCATTGAAGTGTTTCGCCATCAATTCCGTGACCACGAATCCGGTAAAGGTGGGCACGAGCGCATTCGATTGGCGTGCGGCATAGCCTCGATCCAAAATAGTGCTCACGATGGAAGCATAAGTAGATGGGCGTCCGATGCCTTCTTTTTCAAGGAATTGAATGAGCGAGGCTTCCGAATAGCGGGCTGGCGGTTTCGTTTCGTGGGCGGTAACTTCCGAGCTCACGTGTTCAATTTTATCGCCCACTTTGAGGTCGGGCAGGAAGCGCTCTTTTTCGCCGAGGGAATGCTCAGGATCATCATGACCTTCCACATAGGCGCGCAAGAATCCCGAGAACAGAATCTTCATGCCTGAAGCTTGGAAGCGAGCTGGGCCTTTGGAAGTTGTTGCATGAATGGTTGCCGAAACCTGCAGCTGACGAGAATCTGCCATCTGCGTGGCAATCGTGCGCATCCAAATCATTTCATAGAGTTCAAATTCTTTTCCGCGCAGGCCCATGTCTTGCGGCGGCGTGAAATCTAGCGACGGACGAATGGCTTCATGCGCTTCTTGTGCGCCCTTAGCTTTCGAGGTAAAGCGGCGAGCCTCAGGGCTCACATACTCATCGCCATAGAGTTTTTTCACCAGCGCGCGCGAGCTTTGAATCGCAGATTCCGAAAGATTCACGGAATCAGTACGCATATAGGTGATAAATCCGCGTTCATAGAGCGTTTGCGCGATACGCATGGTTTCTCGTGCAGAGAGACCGAGCTTACGGTTCGCTTCCTGCTGCAAAGTCGAAGTAATAAAAGGTGGAGATGGACGGCGCGTGACTGGCTTCTCTTCCAGGTCAACTACACTCCAATCAGCCAGCTGCACTTCTTTAAGCAGAGCACTCGCATTTTTTTCATCCAGTAGAAGAGTTTTATTCTTCTCTTTCTCTAGGAGTTTCCCGGTGCGCTCATCGAAATCTTTTCCGATCGCAATCTTCTGCTCATTTAAGTGCGTGAGGCGGGCTTCGAAAGTGGCATCACGACCGCGACCCTTAGCGAGTTCTGCGCCGATGCCCCAGTAGTTGGCGCTCACAAATTTCATGCGCTCTTTTTCAAGATCAACTAAGGCTTTCAGTGCCACGGATTGCACGCGTCCGGCGGAGAGACCAAAGGCAATTTTTTTCCAAATGAGCGGAGATACTGTGTAGCCCACGAGACGATCTAGAATTCTACGTGTTTCCTGGGCGCGCACGAGCTTCTCATCTAATTCGCGGGGATGATCAAAGGCATCTTTGATGGCTTTCGAAGTGATCTCGTGAAACACCATTCGTTTCGTAGGAATCTTGGGCTTCAGTACTTCCAATAAATGCCAGCTAATGCTTTCTCCTTCGCGGTCTTCGTCGGTCGCGAGGTAAAGAGTGTCGGCGTCTTTGAGTGCTTTTCGAATATCCGAGAGGATCTTCGTTTTTTGCGGCGGTATAATATAGAGAGGCTTGAAGTGATCAGCCACGTTGATGCCGAGGCGGCTCCACTTTAACTTTTTAAATTCTTCAGGGATCTGGGAGGCTTTGTCTGGCAGATCTCGCACATGACCATTGCAAGCGAGCACAACGCAATCCTTCGGCAGGAACTTCTTAATAGTTCTCGCTTTGGTGGGGGACTCAACAATGATTAGAGAATTTTTTTTCATCTGCTCCAGCAATACCCAATCAACTTTGTCCAAAAGCTAGCACAGAACTCTGCCAAGCAAAGCAAAAAGTTTTAATGCGGCTGGCTGCAAAAGCTTCAGGCCTTCGTTTTCAGCAGAAAATAGTCCTCAATGGCCAGTTGGCCACCTCCGGGTATTTTCTGCCTCGTGCCTCGGCCGCAGCTTTTTCGCTCAGCCGCGCATGCTAAAGCGGCTGGCTAGGCTTTTTCGAGCACCATATTTTTGGCGAGGGCTTCTTCTTTAGAAAAAGGAAGGTCGGTTCCATCGTTGAAAATGGCTTGGGATAAATCTGCGTTCGTGAGATCGGCGCCAGTGAGTTTCGCATCCCGAAGGTTGGCACCACGCAAATTAGCATTCACTAATTTTGCACCAGTTAAGTTAGCTCTGCATAGATAAGTGTGGCTTAGGTTTGCTCCACTGAAATCTGTTTTGCTCAAATTCGTTTGATACATATCACTACGAGAGAGATTGATCCCCTTTAGCTTTAAACGACTAAGATTCGTATTGCTTAGGTTACTACAATCTTTGTTTACCCAGGTGGGTAGACCATTTTTTTGACGTCCGGTGATCAAGGTAATAAAGGGAAGCATGGGTCAACTATAGAGCCAGCGGGGGACCATGTAAAGTAGCTAGAATGCCTGTAAAATTTATAGGATGTATGGGGTGTGAGATTGTAAGGATTAGTGGCTTTTGATCTGGGGTGCTATTCAGTAGCGTAAGTCTAATTCGAAAGAAGAAACTTAGTTGAAGGGGAATTTAGCTATGAAACTTACCGTCGTAATTTTAGGTATACTTATCTCGATGCCAGCGATGGCCAACGATACCATCAAGCAGGATATGAAACAGATCGCGGGCTTGTTTAAGCAAATCGCTACCACCATGGGTGACGCATCGAAAAACCAGGCCAATGCAGCAGCAGCTTCTCAGATCGCAGCGCTTTTCCAAAATGCAGCGGGGCAAGAGCCAGACTCGATTCTGAAATTGCCCGTGGGGCAGCAAAGCGCGGCAGTGGCAGACTATCGCAACATGGTAACTCAAGAGGCTAATTTAGCGAGCGCGATGGCGAAAGATTTCGCCACCAACAATAACGCAGCTGTAGGAGCCGTGCTTCAGCAAATGAGCGACCTTAAAAAAGAGGGTCACGATAAATACAATCCTCAGGCCTTATAGGGAACGAGCTTTTGGTCGATGGCCCCGAAAATCGAGTGGCCATCGTTATCCAGCATTTCGATTTTCACGCGATCGCCAAAACGCATGAAGGAAGTAACGGGCTTGCCCTGTTCTATCGTTTCGATCATGCGTTTCTCGGCGAGGCAGGAGCTGCCTTTGGTACGATCTCGGTTTGAAATAGTGCCTGAGCCTACGATGGTTCCGGCGCAGAGTTTTCTCGTTTTGGCTCCGTGACTGAGGAGCTCTGCAAAGGAAAATTGCATGTCTACCCCTGCATTGGGCTCGCCAAAGAGTTCGCCATTCAATAGGGTGCGAAGGGGTAGATGGAGTTTTGCGCCTTGCCAAGAAGGGCCCAACTCATCGGGCGTGATCGCAATAGGGGAGAATGCGCTAGCTGGCTTGCTCACCACAAACCCAAAGCCTTTGCCGAGTTCGTTAGGAATGAGTCCGCGTAAACTAACATCATTTACTAAAAGCACGAGCTTGATATGTTTCGCTGCCTTGTCTGCCGAAATACCCATGGGCACATCATCGGTGATCACGGCTACTTCGGATTCAAAATCCACGCCGTAGTCTTCTGAAGCCATGGCAATATCTTCTGTGGGGCCTAAGAAGGAATCTGAGCAGCCTTGGTACATGAGAGGGTCGGTGAGGAATTCTTTCGGCATCTCGGCACCGCGGGCCTTGCGCACAAGTTCCACGTGATTCAAGTAGGCGCTGCCATCTAGCCACTGGTACGCACGAGGCAGTGGAGAAGTAAGTTTCGTTTGATCTAACGCGAAGCTATCCTCAGCAGAATTTCGGCAAAGGTCGATATAAAGATTATGGAGTTTGGGCGCGCAATTTTCCCAATCATCTAGCGCTGCCTGCATCGTGGGCGCGATGCTGGTGGCAAAAACCGCTCTTGTTAAATAGCGACTTACCACGATGAGTGATCCATCACGGCCATTTTTTAATGAGGCAAGTTTCATAATCTTTCTCCTTTCCAAGTTTTAGCACAAAGCTTGCTAAGAGAACAATATGCCCCGAATTGTAGCCGTCACCACAGCCACTCCACCGAATCTCATTTCGCAAGAAAAGGTAAAAGACTTTGCTCAAACTCACTTTGGTAAAAATAAATTATTCCAGCGCCTACTGCCAGTTTTTGATAACGCGATGGTGGAAGAGCGCCATATTGCTGTTGATTTCGCCTGGCTTAGCAAGAGGCATAGCTTTACTGAATCGAATCAGCGTTATGTAGAAGTGGCGTTGAATCTTTCTGAGCAGGTTACGGTGGATCTTGCGCATCGCTGCGCCATGCCGCTCGATGAGTTCGACGTGGTATTTTTCATCTCTACCACGGGGCTTTCTACCCCGAGTATTGATGCGCTTCTCTTTAATCGTATCCCACTCAATCCACACATTAAGCGAGTTCCCATCTGGGGTCTGGGTTGTGCGGGGGGGGCAGCCGGCCTATCGCGCGCGTTTGAATACTTAAAAGCGTTTCCTACGCATCGGGCGCTTGTGATCGTGGTGGAGCTATGCAGTCTCTCCTTTCAATTAGAGGATCCAAATAAGGCCGACATTATTTCGGCCGCGCTCTTTGGGGATGGAGCAGCGGCGTGCGCGGTATTCGGCGATGATACGCCTCAGCGAGAAGCTAGTGGGATTGAGCCCACTATTTTGGGTAGCTTGTCTACCATCTATCCCAATACATTGGATGTGATGGGCTGGCGCGCCACGAGCGAGGGATTCAAGGTAACGCTCTCGCAAGATATTCCCACGATCGTGAGTTCCCTCGTAAAGTCGAATATTACAGAATTCTTACATCACTATGAACTTAGCCTCCGCGATCTGGCGCACTTTGTTATGCATCCTGGCGGAGTGAAAGTGCTGCAGGCCTATGCGGAGGGGCTCGGCGCGCCGATAGAAAAATTTCGCCATTGCTATGATGTGCTCCGTAGCTTTGGGAATATGTCGAGCGTCACGGTGTATTTCATTTTGCAGCGCTTTCTCGAAGATAAAAGTATTCTAGCGGGAGACTTTGGTTTAGTTGGCGCACTGGGGCCGGGCTTTAGTTCAGAGCTTGTATTGCTCCAATGGAAATAACATGAACCATACAAGTTTGTTTTTTTTCCTGCTTTTTGGCTTCGTGGCCACGCAACGATTAGTAGAGTTAGGAATCGCTCGGCGAAATACAAAAATCTTACTCGCCCGAGGCGGAGTGGAGTTTGGAAAAAAGCACTATTGGGTTTTGGTTTTACTGCACACCACTTTTTTTATCAGTTTACTTTTTGAGGCTGTGCTCCGTATTCCCCATTTGCCGAGTTATTGGCTCCCGCTTTTTCTCCTTCTTCTATTGGCGCAAGCGGCGAGAGTTTGGGTGATCTATACAATGCACGGCCGCTGGACCACGAGAATTGTGGTGCTTCCCTCAGAGCGCCTCGTGAACACAGGCCCATTCCGACTAATTGCTCATCCTAACTATTGCATCGTAGCGCTTGAGCTCTTGCTCATTCCATGGCTTTTTCAGCTCTATTTCACGGCGATCCTCTTTTCCTGCCTAAATGCCTTTGTGCTGCTAAAAATTCGGCTGCCAGAGGAAAAAAGAGCATTGCGATGGGCAGACTAAAAATCTAGTATTAGCCATGCTTAAATTAACTATCCTTTTGACGATCTATTTTTCTACTATCGCTGCGAGAGCGGACTATTCTTTGCTTTCCGAAATTCCGATTAGCACCGAAGGCGCCTGGGATTATCTCAGCACCGATACAACTTCCCATAAGCTCTTCGTTTCTCACTCTAGCTCTGTGGTGGTGATCGACTTGAAGACGGATAAAATTTTGGGAGAGATTAAAGATACTCAAGGGGTACATGGCGTTGCCGTAGCGCCAGAGTTAAATCGCGCGTTTACCTCTAATGGTAAAGAAAACAAAGTTAGCGTGGTAGATTTGAAAACTCTTGCGACTATTAAAAAAGTGGATGTGGGCCAGGGGCCTGATGCAATAGTCTATGACTCTGGAGAACAAGAAGTATATGCCTTCAACGGTAAATCACAGTCGGTGAGTGTGATTAAGGCTAGCAGTGGAGCTGTGGTGGCCACGATTCCTCTGAACGGAAAGCCGGAATCTGCCGCGGTAGACGCGAAAGCCGGCAAAATTTATTTGAATATTGAGGATAAAAATAGCATCACTGTGATCGATACGAAATCTCATCGTGTTACTGCGAACTGGGCAATGGCACCGGGCGAGGAATGTGCTGGAATGGCGATCGACCTCGCGCACCACCATTTGATTGTGGGTTGTCATAATAAATTGATGCTGCTCGTGGATTCTTCAAATGGAAAAGTGCTCGATCAAATCAATATTGGCGCCGGAGTGGATGCGAATGATTTTGATCCTAGTAAACAATTGGCCTTTAGTTCTACGGGCGAAGGATTAGTTACTATCGCGCGTGTTACGGATAAAGGAAAATTTCAGTTGGTGCAAAACCTAAGCACTCGCCCGCGCTCTCGTACTATGGCACTAGATCCTATGTCTCACCGAATCTTTTTGCCCTCCGCAGATTTCGCGGCAAAAAAAGAGGGCGAGCGTTGGCCACAGATGATTCCTGGCACGCTGAAAATTTTGGTATACGGCGAGGCGAAGTAATATCTAAAGAATCTTCAAATGCCAGGCACTACTGATTAGGGTTGGCATTTGGCGCATCCAAACGATCAAAGAAGCTTGTTGCCATCCCGGCAGAGGCTAAGAGATTCTTCGATTTTTCGCAGGAATAATAAATAGCAAATCCTTCTGCGAAAGCTTCATTGGAATGTCCCAAACAATAGTCTCCACAGTACTTGCCTAAGATTTCTCTAAAGGAAGAGTCACTCGATAGTACGGCATTCCACTGGCTCGTCGAGGACACGTTTCCCAGATTGGAATCCAAAGTGTGTGCCCTTTCATGCAGAACTAGGTTTACGGAACCATGCCCTTCGTATAAGCGATTTACCACCACTCGAGTTACATCAGCGCTTCCGGAGCCTGGCACATTAGCCCAGCTTCTGCCGTCGAATGTTTGGGAAAAGAAATTTGGAAAGGAGGGGTCTTCACTTACTCCCCGTCCTTGAACTAGGTGGAATCCAATGTCGTTATTATTCAAAAAACTACGAAGTTGTTCCGGGAATTTCGCTAACTCGAATGCAAATTGAGTAAGGTACGAATCGGTGATATCGGTCACTTGCAGCACTTTATTTTGTTTTAAAAACTCGCTGCGAGTCTCACTACTAAAGCCTGCTGATTGCAAGTCATTCGGAGCTTGTGCGCAATAGCCTAAAAGAGAATGGGAAGATTCGGGAAGGGATGGCTGACCTAAGTCTTTTGCGCAACTTGAGAGAGCGATAGCCAATACAATTAGAGAGATAAAATTTCGCATTATTGCGCCGAACATAGCACTGATTGTTGCGATGCGCTATTTATTTATGTTCAGACGATGCTGGGAATTCCCAGATGTATTCAGAGTTCATTGGCCTCGTATCAGATGGGATCGAAAAAACTTTTGCAACTTCCTTGAATGCCACTTCAAGCACTGCGGTGAGATCATCCACCGCGTTCCTATTAAGTGGAGGAGATATTACGGCGCTACTTGGTAAGTTCGCCACTGATGTCACGAGCGAGGCCTTTGGCGGAATTATAGCGATAGTTATTTTGTCTTTCGAGCCTACTCCACTTAGCCAGCCGGAGGCACTACGAGAACAAGTTGGGAAGTGGCTCTCGCGACATGCCAGCGATCGGAACGATATCGACGCAGAGCTTAATGCTCGAACTCAGTTCATAAATTATGTAAATCTTCCGGATCAATCCTTCATATCTACACAGCTATATTGATCACACAAGAATTCCAATCCTAGTAACAATTCCCCATGGCGCCTTCGCCGGGCACTGCGTGCCAGCCCTTGCCGAGATTTACGCAATCTTGAATTGAATGATATTTCTTTATTTTGACTGTAGTGTCGCTGCCATCAGGAATCTGGTTGGATTTCAGGGATTCCTCAAACGCTTTCGCATCCGTCTTCGGCGCTTCGATCGGCTTCCTTTGGTCAGGACCAATCTCCGCAAACATATTTTCAGTCACCTCTACGAAGGAACCCGGCTCAAACATGGGCGAGCGACCGAGGAGCACATCTCCTTTGTGCGTATCCACCCGCATCACCTGACTTTCATTGAAGCTTACTAGAAATTCAGTGCCACGTACGCCCGCCACTCCGGTAGCTGTTTGCACCTTAAAGCGGATCATGCTTTTCACGGGATTGGTTTCCACTTTGCAGTGAATCGCCCCAGTCAAAAGTTGGAATGTCCAGGCGCCATTATTAGGCTTGTGGGCAGCGATCTTGAGGCGAGAATTAGGGGCGAGTGTATATTCTGAATTATTCCAATCTCGCAGCAGTGCTACAACTTTGCTAGGAGTACGAATCTCATCTCCCACATTCATTTCTTCGCCCGCAGTGGCCATCACCGGCTCCTTCGCCCGAGCCTGCAATACTGGCAAGGTTTCGGCGCCAATCAAATTGTAGATCAAAATTTTATCGCTGCTGGAGGCGCGTTCTCCAGCGCAGGCCAAGGCAGAATAAAAAAGTAGTAAGGCGTATGTAAGAATTTTCATTTTTTAAGGCGAGTTTAAATGTGTAGGCCTTCAGGGATGAGCTTCCCCGTATTGAATCTTGATCCTTGCATGCTACTCAAATCCAGCGTTTGGAATTTGCCGAATTGAATGAGTTCGGCGAGGCCGCGTCCGGCGGCATAGCTTTGCATGGCGCCTCTGCCCGAATAACCATGGTTTTCGAAAACATTTGGCATACCTTCCACGTTGCCGAGGATGGCGGTTTTATCGGGAGTCATCTCGTAGAGACCACCCCAGCCCGTGAGGTGTTTGAGCTGTTCAAATTTCGTGGAGCGCTCAAAGAGGGGCATCCAGATTTTTTCTTCAAAAAAACTTTGGCCGTCGTAGTTGAGGTTGTGTCCGCGCGGTTCGCTATGATCTGCATAACCGCCAAGAATATTTGTGGCCTCAGGGTGAAAGTAGACACCTGAAGAATCCACCATCATGCCATATTCCGACATATCAAAATCACGTACATCAAAAATGGAAACCTGGCGTCGCACCGCCCATACCGGGCTTTCATAGCCAATCATCTTCGCAAGATGGCCAGCCCATGGGCCAGCGCAGTTCACGATGGTTTTTCCTTTCAGCAGCACAGTTTCTTTACTTTGCACCGCAAGGGTGGGATCGCTTTCGAAAAAATCTTTTAGTTCGCTTTCATTTTTCGGCGGCAAGAGTTCGCATGTCACTTCCACGCTCGCATTGCTGCGATTCACGTGGCGCACGCGATGGCCCTCTAGAAATGTAACACCCTTTGCTTGCGCTTCGGCTCGCAGCAGATTCTTTAAAAGATTCGGATTGAAGAGGCCATCTAGCGGAGAAAAGGTGGCGCCTTGCAAATCATCGGTTTTATCGATGAAGGGGCATTTGTTTTTTAGCGCCGCTACATCAAGCACATCGAGTTCGATGCCGTGTTCTTTTTTTAGAAACTTCACGCGATCGAGAGCGCTGGGCCATTGCCCTTGATTAAACATCCAGAGATAGCCGCATTCCCGAAATCCCACTTGCTCTTGGTGTGCTTTCAAATACTTGATGGACTCTCGAGAGAGTTGCACATTGATGGATTGATCCCAAGTGGCGCGCGCGCCGCCCGCATTGAGCTCAGAAGAGGAGAGGCGACCCGCCATATCTGCTTCCACCACGGCGATATTTTTTGCGCCAAGGGAAGCCAAGTGCATAGCGGTGCTGGAGCCGATGAGGCCCGCGCCGATAACTAAAACATCATATTCTTTTTGTGCCATAGGCAACTACTGCTTGATGGATTCTTCTTTGAGGATACGGTATTCGCCGTTTCGTTCTTGGATATAAAGACTCTTCTCACTATTTCCCGAGAACGCTTGGTGGCCGCCTTTGAAGGTGGATTTATAGTGCTGGGTAAAAGTGATGAGATCGTATTTCTCATGCAAGTACACATGCACGTTAGAAGCGGTAACGTTGATGGTATCGTATTTCTTATTGAGGCTATCTTTGAACTTCGCGTACTGCAGGCGATTCATGTGTTCGCTCATGAATTCATCGGAGTAGGATTCGATATAGGTAGTTAAGTCTTTATCGCTCCACGCTTTAATCCAGCGCTCAAAGAAGGCCTTTGCTTTATCCACACGCGGACTATCCTTTAGCACGGAAAAATCTTTCGTGATGATGATTTTCGTATCATGCATCTTTAGGAAAGAGATCACTTCTTTCACATTCGCATTATCGAGCACCACGCAACCGAGAGAATCAAAATTTTTCTCTAAGCGAGAAGGATTATCCGTGCCGTGAAGCATGATATCGTTGCCTGTTTTGCTGCCGTTTTTATCCATCACGTTGGGATAGCCAATGTAGGCGGCTAGTGGGCCAAAGATTGCGCGCAATTGCGGAGCTTGTTTTAGGTAAAGAAAATCGTAGATCCCCTCAGGAGTCTTGAGATCACCTTCCATGAGTTTATCGCCCACTTTTTTTCCGAGGGTGGCATGGTAGGTTTTACGAATATCGAGATGACCCTCGTTGTAATCCGCGAGGTAAAGCTGGTTCGCTTTTTTGTCCACCACGATTACAGGATCTTTCGGTGGCGTAAAGGATGCTGTGTCTGCAGCATGCGCAGAAAGGATCGTGAGCCCAGCGAGGGTGGTGAGGGAAATTGCTAAGACTTTGAAATTTTTCAGCATCTTGTTGAGAGTAAGAAATGGAATATCTTTTGTCAATTGCTTGGGGTAGCTTTCTCCAAATCTATGCAGGGGTTTTGGAAAAAATGCAGTGACTTTGGTGCAGGCCGCTGGGCGGCGATCTTAGCTATTTTGCTCACTCTCGGGGCGGTTCCCAAGGCGAGAATACTCGACAGTCCTGATTTTAAGGTATTCTATGCGGCAGCTCGTCACGCCGTGGTTGATCCGGAAAATTTGTATAAGATTAGCCCAGATCGTTATCTCTATCCTCCGAGCACTTCGATTTTACTGCTGCCTTTCGCCTTTAGCGACGCTTGGCACTTTCATCAATTTGTCTGGATGGCCTTTCTCGGTTTTCTGATTTTCCTCTTGGCCCGACGCTCTTTTGCCGCCTTTTTCGCCATGGCTTTGCTCACCCGCTATCTCATCGTTACGCTCAACTACGGACAAATTAATCTCTTGGTAATCAGCTTCCTTTGGCTCACCCAAGCGCAATATGATCGAAGGCGAGAGGGCTGGGCTGGCGCCTTATGGTCGATCGCTACAAGTATTAAAGTATATCCCGCCGTGCTTGGCGCAGAATTTTTGCTCAAGAAAAGCTGGAGGGGTTTTGCTGGATTCTTTCTAACGCTTCTTCCCATTTTACTCCTGCCCGTGCTGTTTTGGGGCCCATCGCTTGCCATGCAGCTCTACGGAGAGTTTTTTCACGCGCTGCAAGCTAAGGGCTTGCCCATGCACTCTCACAACCAAAGTTTCGCTGCGCTCTTTTTGCGACTTTTCACCCGAGTAGAATTTGATCTTCACGGGATTGGGCATGAAATGTGGGGATTTTTCCCCTTGGGGGCTGAGTTTGCGCACCTGCTCGCTTGGGTAATCGGGTTAAGTCTCACGGGAATTTCTTGGCTCGTATGCGCTCGCAGAAAAGATGGTTTTTTGAGTGCTGCCGCCTTCTCGATCTTATTTCTCTCCCATATTGTGTGGAAGGATTATGTGCTCTTCCTCTATTTTCCGCTCTTCGAGCTTTTTTCTAGCGAACTCCTTTCGAAGCGACAAAAAGTGAGTGGTGGAATTCTTTTTGCGCTGATAGTCACACTGAGCTCCCATGATGTGGCAGGAGCCAAAGCGGGTGCGCTTTTCGACGCAGCTAGTATTCATTTGTGGCTCGCTGTATTAGTATGGGGAGCGTGGATACTTTACCGCTCAGCGTTCTCCTCATCGCCCGCAATGAAGAAGCTCTCATAGGCAGAGCCATTCGTAGTTGCCCCTTTGCCCGTGAAGTGGTGGTGATCGATGCTTGTTCCACTGATGCTACTCGCACGGTGGCGGAGGCGGCTGGCGCCCGCGTGATCGAACGCAAGTGGACCAACTTCAGCGAACAACGAAATTTCTCTCTTAGCCAAGCCAAAGAAGATTGGGTGCTCGTGCTGGATGCCGATGAGGCGGCCACTCCCGCTTTGGCGCAATGGCTCCGTGATTTCTTTTCAGCGCAGAAACAAAACGCAGCTCCCTACGGCTATAAGATCAAGCGCATAGAGTACTTTTTAGGCAAACGCATCTATGGCTCTTGCTGGAACCCAAGCTTTCAAGATCGTTTCTTCCGCCGCGATAAAGCAAAGTATATTGGCGAGATTCACGAATATCCGGAAGTGGAGGGCGGGCTCGTCTGTGCACCCGAAACGGCGGCCATAGAGCATAATCCGAATGTTACGGTGGAAAGTTTTTTAGAAAAAATGAATCGCTACACTACGCTCGAAGCCTTTGATCGCTATCAGGCTGGCCAACGCACTTCTCTTCCTCACCTCGGAGTGGCCTTCTTTGCCAACTGGTGGAAAAACTTTTTCTACTATAAAGGCTATCGTGATGGAGCACATGGTTTTGTGATCTGCTTGATGGAGGCCACCTCGCGCACGGTTCGGCACTTGAAGCTCTGGCAAATTCAGCGCATGACGGAGGCCGGACGCGCTGATCTCCTTCCAGATCCTCGCCGCGCCATCGAACTCGGCGCTCAGCAGAATCGTAAACTTGAGGCCACTCGCCAATGAAAGTGCTACTCGCGAAGCGCCGCGCCCTCGGCGATACGGTGCTACTCACGTCTACGATTCAATTATTCCAAGAACAATTTCCTCAAGCTGAAATTCACGTATTGGTGCCAAGTGCATTTACTGCTGTGGTGGAAAAAAATCCTACAGTGAAAAATACTCTTTCCTATGAGAGCCAAGGATTTTTTTCGTTAGTGCAAAAAATACGCGCCGAGAAATATGATTACTTTTTTCAGCTCCATGCTTCGCCAGGAGAGCGCGCCCTGCGCTGGCTCTCGGGAGCGAAAAAAGCCTTGGCCCATCGGCAAAATGCAGAAACGGAAGTGGCCTATGGGAAACATCCCGATGCTCTCGAGTGGGATCGATTTTTTCTCGAAAAAGTTTTTGCCAAAAAAATTCCTGCTTCGCCTATGCCCAAGCTGTTTCTTTCAAAAGAGGAAAATGCTTGGGGCGAGAATTTTTGGCGGGCCCAAGGGGCCGATCCTAAGAAGATTATTTTCCTGGGGCTCGGGGCGAGTAGAGCCACGAAGCGTTGGCCTGCGGAGCATTTTGCCCGCTTTGCAGAATTAATCTCAGAACGCTTTGATTTTATTCCTGCGATTGTGCATGGGGCGGGCGAAGAAGAGGAACAATTTGCAGGCTTAGTTGCGGATCATTTGCGCGCCAGGGGCTTTCGCAGTTCTGGACCCGTAGATATGGCGCAGCGGTTTGTTTTCGTCACCGGCTTAAGCGTGCGTGAATTGGCTTTGGTGATTTCAGCTGCCCGCGCCTATGTAGGCAATGATTCTGGGCCGAAACATTTGGCGGTGGCCCTCAATGTGCCGAGCTTTACGTTTTTTGGCCCGGAAGATCCTATAGAGTGGCATCCTTATTCCCGAGAGCAGCACCCGATTTTTTTCCTGCAAAATTTGCTTTGTCGTAAAGAGGATAATGGGCGCTGGTGTGGCATTCCGGTTTGTGAAACCGAACAGCACCGCTGTATGCAAAACCTGGATCCAATCGATGCACTCGCTGTGTTTAAGCAAAGGATGGGAGTTTAGATGGCTGCGATTTTTATCAGCGGATTTACTTTCATTCGCAACGGCGTGCAGTTCGATTATCCTTTTGAAGAGAGTATTCGCTCTATGCTGCCCTTGGTGGATGAGCTCATCATAAATGTTGGCGTTGGATCTGATGCTACGCTAGTGCGCATCCATGCTCTCGCGAAGCAGGATAAGAAAATCCAAATTTTCGAAAGCACTTGGGATGATAGCTTGCGTGAAGGCGGGCGCATCCTCGCAGAGCAAACAAATCTCGCGATCCAGCGCTGCAAGGGCAAGTGGGGGCTTTATTTGCAGGCGGATGAAGTATTGCACGAGGAAGACTATGATCTAATTCGCGCGGCGATCAAAAAAGCGGATAAGGATTCCCGCATAGATGGAATTCTTTTCGATTACGTGCACTTCTACGGCGATTTTTTTGTGGTAAATTGTAATCCATCAGCCTATCGCCACGAGGTGCGGGCGATTCGCCTGGGCTATCAGATTTTTTCTTGGAAAGATGCGCAAGGTTTTCGCAAAAAAGTGGGAGAGAATCGCTTCGAAAAGCTTCAGGTGCTGCGCAGCAAAGCGCGAATTTTTCATTATGGCTGGGTGCGTCCACCCGAAGTAATGAAAGAGAAGACGGTTGCGATGGATAAGCTGTACCATTCCGAAGGAGAAGGCACGGGGAATAACTATCGCTACAAGCGGATTTACGGCCTAGAGAGATTTAAAGGCACCCATCCCGCTTTGATGGAACAGAGAGTGAAAGAAAAGAAGTGGCAGATTGATCTAATGGCGGCACCTTTGGTATTCACAGTTAAAGATATTCGGAAGGTTTTGGCGCGTCTCGTGGAAAAAGTAACAGGGCGACTCCCCTTCGAATACAAGAACTATAGGAAAATCGGTTGAGCAAAGTTAAAGCGAGCGTAATTTTAGCAACCTACGAATGGCCCGAGGCTCTCGCTCTCGTGCTCAGTGCGCTCTTGCGCCAAAGCGAGCAGAGCTTTGAAATCTTAATTGCAGACGATGGATCGGGGCAGAGAACCGCCGATGTGGTTGCGCACTACCAAGCGCATTCGGATATTATGATTCAGCGCTTTTGGCAAGAGAATCAAGGATTCCGCAAGTGTCGAATTCTTAATCGTGCGATCCAAAAAGCGAATGGGAAAACGCTGATCTTCTTGGATGGCGATTGCATTCCTCACTATCGCTTTGTGGAGCAGCATATAGCGCTTCAGCAGCGTGGCCACTATGTGGCTGGGCGCCGCGTAGATTTGAGCGAAGATTTTACTCGATCCCTAAAACCAGAAATGATTGATCATGGTTATTTGGAAAGCAAAAAGGCCCTCTTTGATCTTTTCTTCGATTCACTCAAGACAAATGGATCTGCACCTTTTCACCGTTCCTATATGGTGCGCACTCCCTTTTTGCGAAAAGTATCCGGGCTTGAAAAAGTAGTGGATTTGAAGGGCTGCAATTTTTCAGCGCAGAAGCTGGATATGCAGGCGATCGATGGTTTCGATGAGAGCTACGAAGGATACGGCCGCGAAGATACGGATGTAGAATTGCGTTTGCAAAATCTGGGCTTAAGAATCAAGAGTGCAAAAAATCTTTGCCTGCAATTTCATCTTTGGTACGCACCACGAGCTTTCACACCCACGAATGAAGAGCTCCTGAACGATGTGAAGCGCACCAAACGAATCCGAGCACTACGTGGTATCA
>CAIPTA010000123.1 GCA_903867855.1 Oligoflexia bacterium
AAAACAGTAAAACATAAAAACCAATTCATAACGAAATTCTCCTATTGGCAAACTCGCACAGTGTTATCAATAAAAATAATGAATTTTATATATTGATATGATAAATATTCTGAATGTCTAGTTTGAATGAAATTCGATACTTTCTTGCCGTGGCCCGCACGCAAAATATCAGCCGTGCGGCGGAATTGGCGAATATCTCACAGCCAGCTTTATCTCACGCCATTCATCGACTAGAAGCAGAATTAGGAACCCCCCTATTGGTGCGTAGCAAATCCGGAGTGCAACTCACGAGAGCGGGTCAAAAATTTTCTCTCCAAAGCAAAGAGCTGTTAGAAAAATGGGAGTCGCTCTCAAAATCCGTATTGGAAACTGATACAAGTATTTCCGGTAATTTCACGATCGGTTGCCATCCTTCCGTAGCCATCTATTCATTGCCAGCCTTCCTAAAGAAGTTGTTAGAGGATTTCCCTGATCTGCAGATACAACTAAAACACGATCTTTCTCGAGAAATCGCCAGCGAAGTAATCGCCTGGAAGCTCGATTTTGGCCTAGTGATTAATCCCCCGGAACATCCTGATCTAGTGATTCGAGAGATCGGTAAAGACGAGATTTCGCTTTGGTCTCGCCCCAGTGATTTCGATAAAGACACTTTGATTTTTGACCCGGAGCTATTCCAGTCGCAGCTAATTCTCAAAAATCTATCGGCAAAAAAGATAAACTTCCGCAGAAAGATTGAATCCACCAATCTCGATGTGGTGCGCGCACTCACCCAGGCTGGATGTGGCGTTGGAATTCTCCCAAAACGCGTGGCGCTCGCTGGATCAAACTCGCTAAAAAAATATGGAAAAGATTCTCCCACCGCTGAAGATCGCCTCTGCCTAATTTACCGAGTTGGCACGCAGAATAATGCTGCTGCGAAGGCCATCTCCCAGGCGATCCTAGCCGCAAAAATTTAAGGTAAGAAAACAGTTTTCTCTTCTGGCGTGGGCAAACGGCACTGAGAGCGCTCGCCAAACCACTGGTAGCGATGCTTAGCCACGAAATCATACACTCGATTGCACAAGCCCAAAGGAAGCACCCGAAACAGCAGCAGAGCCTTCCAAGGAAAGCCCAAGCGAGCGGCAATCGCAAAAATAGCCGCAGACTTTTCCAGGCTCTGGCCATTTACGTAAAAAACTACGGAATGCAAATTGTCCCTGATTGAAGTGGGCAATAACTGCTTCGCCGTTTCACCTTGCAAAGAAGCAATATTGAGTTTTTTTCCGCCGCCGATATTCAAAAGAAAATCTACATACCCATTGCAGAGGTTACACATACCATCGAAGAAGACTATAGGCTTAGTTTGATTGGTCATAAAATAAATACTATTTATTAAACTAGCTTCCCCATTCTAGCATGAACGAAATGGCGATTTACATCCATTTTTCTTATTGTTTTCATGGCCTGTTTTCTAAATAATGAAGTATGCAAACGAAACATAAATCTCCCTGGCTGTATCTCCTTAATACTGCGGTGCTAGTAGCGGCGCTTGGTTACTTTGTAGATATTTACGATCTACTGCTCTTTAGTATTGTGCGAGTAAAAAGCCTCACTGATATTGGTCTCACTGGCACGGAACTCACGGATAAAGGTTTATTGCTGATCAATATCCAGATGGCAGGCTTGCTGATTGGCGGCGTCGTGTTCGGAATTTTAGGCGACAAAAAGGGTCGTCTCTCCATTCTCTTTGGTTCTATTCTACTCTACTCCATTGCCAATCTATGTAATGGCTTTGTGCAGTCCTTTGAGGCCTATGCCATCCTTCGCTTTTTGGCAGGCATTGGCCTCGCCGGAGAATTGGGCGCTGGGATATCCTTAGTTTCAGAAACACTTCCCAAAGAAGCCCGTGGTCTCGGCACCATGATTGTGGCCACAGTAGGGCTTTTTGGAGCAGTTTTCGCTTGGACGATCGCCGATAACTTCACTTGGCGAACCGCCTATTTCATCGGAGGAGGCGGCGGCCTATTGCTCCTCGCTATGCGCATCGGCGTATATGAATCAGGAATTTATACCAAGCTATCGGCCGCGCATTCTCATATTTCTCGGGGCAATTTCATAAGCCTATTTACGAATTGGAATCGTTTTAAGCGCTATATTTCCAACATTTTGATGGGTATACAGTTTTGGTTTATGGTTGGAATTTTAATTACGCTTTCGCCAGAATTTGCAAAGGCCTTAGGGATTCAAGGCAAGGTAGAGGCAGGGAAAGCGGTGGTGTTTTGCTATCTAGGCTTGGCTGTAGGAGATGTAATCTCCGGCGTGCTTAGTTATTTAATGAAAAGCAGAAAGAAAGTGTTGGTATTATTTCTCTGCAGCGCTGGGGTATCATTGCTCGCCTATTTCACCTTGAGCGGAATATCGAGCAGTCTCTTCTACGGGTACTGCTTCCTAATGGGAATACTATCTGGATACTGGGCACTCTTCGTAACTGTGGCCGCAGAAAACTTTGGCACTAATATTAGAGCCACGGTAGCAACCACGGTGCCTAACTTTGTGCGCGGCTCACTGATACCGATATCCGCGCTATTCACCCTACTCAAGGCTTCGATGGGAATTCTTCACGCGGGAATCGTGGTGGCTCTTGTTTGTATTTCGATTTCTGTACTTGGCATTTCCCTATACAAGGAAACCTATTCCAAAGATCTCGATTACCTAGAGAACTAGTCTAGATCACGGGGAGTAGGAGCTGGATCAGCATTGCCTTGGATATTGAGCCAAGCGAATCCACCGTTCGAGGAATACACGTGCACATCGCAACTAGAGAAGCCAGTGCTCGTTGGATTGAATTGCACGGTGATACTGCAGGATTGATTCGGCTGAAGATCCCCAAAGCAAGTATTGTTAACGAAAAAATTTCCGAAGCAACTACTGCTTACATAAACATTCTTGGCCGCTTCATTGCCGAAATTATAGACAGAGGCAAAACCACTACCACCATATTGATTCACCGTTCCCGTGAGATACATCGATCCCGGAGAAATTGATAGATTCACGTTGGCGAAAGCAAGAACGGGAAAAAAGGCAGCTAATGCGAATAAAAATTTCATGTTAATCTCCTCCGGCGGATTGGCGTTTTTCTACTTCTGTTAACTTAGCGCAGAGATACTCACGGTTTAGGCGTGCAATATTCTCGATCTTAATTTCTTTAGGACACGTAGCTTCACAGGCTCTCGTATTCGAGCAGTTACCAAAACCCTCTGCATCCATCTGGGCTACCATTCTGCGAGCGCGTTCTTTACGCTCAGGCTCACCCTGTGGCAGCAAAGCAAGATGGGAAACTTTGGCAGACACGAAAAGCATCGCAGACGCA
>CAIPTA010000124.1 GCA_903867855.1 Oligoflexia bacterium
ACATGAACAGAATAACTCGTTTCAAACGGCAACTTACGATTATGAGGTTAGTACAAAAGGAAAAGTGCTTCGAAAAGAATTGGCCACCAATCTCATTGAAGAACTATGAGCGGATCTATCTTGGGCAACTGGAGATTTAAAGCGCTAACAGCTCTCCTACTTTTGCTATTTTTTTATGGGCTCGATTCTTGCTTTGGACATTTTTTTCCGCCCTACCCCAAATACCTAAATAAAAAATATTTTAGTTGGGATAGCTACGCGACGAATCCAAGGGGCTATTTTGACATTAAAAAAACAGGCCCAGACAATCAAATCTACTACACTCTCGATAGGTCTCAAGAGAAAGATAGAAAACACGAGCGGACTAGCTTTGTCCAAAACTCTATCAATATTTTAGCGGTTGGGGATTCCTTTACCGCAGGGCAAGGAGTGAAGCTAAAGGATACGTACATTAAGCGCTTAGAAACTTTTTCGTTCCCCAAAAAAGTATATGGATTGAACTACGCTGAAGGCGGCGCAAATATTCCGGAAGTTCACCAACAGTTGATGCGTTTCTATAAGAATCCCCATATGCGCGATCCCAAGCTTGTAGTCTACGGCTATGTTTTGAACGATCCCTACGTTAATCCCAATCCTGGAGTAGAATTTGCCGGCCTAGATCAAAATGCGAGCTTATTTGCAAATGATAAATCTGACTGTGGTTTAGCTGACGATTTTATCAATCTGCGGGTGAACGTTATTCGCTCGATGCGCTCCCCATTCTTAGGTTGGCTAGCAAGCCATTCTGCCATTATCGACTACGCCGTCGCCACCTTTGAGCGTCGCGATATCAGCGAAAGAACAGTGCAGTTCTACCTAGATGTGCATGATTTAAACAAAAACTTGAAGGGCCTACTAAGAACCTTTCGCGCCATTCAAGAGATGCACGATCAAACGGAAAAGCATGGAGGAAAATTTTTAGTTATGATTTTTCCCATTTTTCATGACCTCGGAGCTAAGTACCCTTTCGGCCCAGCACATCGACTAGTGAACGAGCTGCTACGAGATAGAAATATTATGACTCTAGATCTGTTGCCCGCATATTCCAAGTTTAGAGCAGAAGATCTTTGGGTGCATCCCGTAGATCAACACCCAAATGAGATCGCACATGGCATTGCTGCGAGCGAGCTCAAGAAGTGGATTGATCAGCATCCTGAGATTTTCAAGTAAAGGATACGCAAAGATGTCGTTTCGCGAAAAGCTAATTCTAGGAATCAAAAAGGGAAATTTGTGGATTCTTTTTGGTGGCGCTTTAGTGTCTCTTCAGCTCATTCTATTTAATGAAAAAGCCATCGGCTCCTTTTGGGGTTTTACTGGTACACCCGCTTTTGTTCACGATCCACTCACAAACTATAGAGTGGCCGCATTATATTACCTTCATCCTAGCCTTTCCTTCTTTCGCTATCCAGATTGGTTTCTTTTTAGCTGGCCTGCCCTTCTACTCATCAAAATATTTCATTGTCCACTCAGCTATCGCTTGATTACCCTGCTCACTAGCGTTTTTGTTCAGGCCGGAACTATTTTGCTATTCCTTCTATTTGGCAAACAACTGCGCCTGCATCTGCTCGCACAATTCCTTGCCATTTCTATGCTTTGGAGCTGCCTCCTTTTTTTGCCATTAGTTTCTTTTACCGAGATTGGTTTCATGGGAGATACCAGTGCCGGTCTAGGACTCTTAGTATTCCTCTATGCATCGGTGCGGCTGTTGCAAGGTGGGTGCAGCATTCAAAATAGTATCTTTTTTCTGCTAGCGTTTCTCTTTTGTCTTCACACCAAATCAATAGCCGTTGTGCTATCAATTTGTGCGGTAGGCTGGCTCCTCGTATTCTTCCCATTCGCTAAACGCTCAACTGCACAGCGCTGGCCCAAAAAAAGGGCTCTTCTACCAGCTATACTAGCTATTGGAATATCTTTTTGGTTATTTTTTCCAAGAAGCTTCCTCGATATTCTGAATCAAATGTATTTGGCGAATGGCCAATCACGCTATTTTTGGATTCACGAAAGAGGCTCACTCTATCTTTTGAAATCCCTACTCTATGAATTCACAGATGCCGTAAAAATTGGCGCTATAGTACTTGTTGCAGTAGTTGTAATTGG
>CAIPTA010000125.1 GCA_903867855.1 Oligoflexia bacterium
CCGTTTCTGATTATTTTGGTCAATACACTTTCGGTGTGAAAGAAATTAAATCCGCCATCCCGAAGGCCGATTATGAGCGCTTCTTGGATCGTATCCAAAAAGGCCAAGCGATTGAAAAAGATCTCGCCGATAAAATTGCGAAGGCCGTGCGCAACTGGGCAATGGAAATGGGAATCACCCACTTTTGCCACTGGTTCCAACCGATGACGGGAAGCACCGCTGAGAAGCACGATGCCTTTATTTCCTTCAATGACGATGGTGCGCCGATTGAAAAATTCTCTGGCTCGCAGCTGATTCAGAGTGAACCAGATGCTTCCAGTTTTCCTTCGGGCGGAATGCGCACCACTTTCGAAGCTCGTGGTTATACTGGCTGGGATCCAACTAGCCCTATGTTCATGATGACGAGCACGAACGGAAAAACTCTCTGCATTCCTTCCGTGTTCATTAGTTATCATGGCCACGCCCTCGATGAAAAAACACCGCTCCTACGTTCTGTAGAAGCTCTCAACAAAGAAACAATTCAGTTGCTCCAATTGCTGGGTGACAATGAGGTGAAGCGAATCACCACCACCCTCGGCGCAGAACAAGAATATTTCCTTATCGACCGCGCCTACTATTATCTTCGTCCAGACTTGGTGCTAACTGGTAGAACTCTTGTGGGGGCAAAGCCACCAAAGGGCCAAGAACTAGAAGATCACTATTTCGGCTCCATCCCAACTCGCGTGGCTGCCTTCATGCAAGAAGTGGAATTTGAGCTATACCGTCTTGGTGTGCCGGCGAAAACTCGTCACAACGAAGTGGCTCCTGCGCAGTTTGAAATCGCACCGATTTTCGAAGATGCCAACGTGAGCATCGATCATAACCATCTCACTATGGAAGTGATGAAGAAAGTGGCTGAGCGCCATAACTTCGCGCTCCTCCTTCATGAGAAACCTTTCGCAGGCATCAACGGTTCGGGAAAGCATAATAACTGGGCCATGGCTACTGATTCAGGTTCCAACTTGCTAGAGCCGGGAGCAACTCCGCACCAAAACCTTCGTTTCCTCGTGGTGCTTGCTGCAATCCTAAAAGGTGTGCTCAAGCATAATGGCTTACTACGTGCATCTATCGCTAGCACCGGCAATGATCACCGCCTAGGCGCCAACGAAGCGCCTCCAGCGATCATGAGCGTATTCTTGGGCGAACAATTGCACATGATCTTGAATAAAATTAAGAGCGGTGATGCGATCGAAAATGCGGAACGTGCCATGATTAATCTCGGTGTGGCCAAGATTCCTTTGGTGGCTCGCGATAATACAGATCGTAACCGCACGTCACCTTTTGCTTTCACAGGAAATAAATTTGAATTCCGTGCTGTGGGCTCTTCCGCAAGTTGCAGCTTCCCTGTAACTTGCCTCAACGCCGCAGTGGCCGAGGCGATGCAGGATATGTCTGCCCAGCTGAAGCAAAAACTGAAAGATAATGCAGACAAAGAAAAAGCTATTCTCGATCTCATTCGGGAAACAGTGATCGCCACAGAGGCTATCCGTTTCGAGGGCAATGGCTACGGAGCTGAGTGGGTGGTAGAAGCGGAGCGCCGTGGACTTTCTCACCTAAGAAATACGCCAGAGGCTCTAGGTGCTTTGATTACTCCAAGTTCCAAGGCGCTCTTCTTGCAGCAAAATATTTTGTCTGATGCGGAGTTGATGAGTCGCTATCATGTGAACTTCGAGCGTTATATCAAGAAGATTGAAATCGAAGTGGATACGATGCGTACTCTCGTGGATGCATATATCACCCCTTCTGCCACCTTCTATCTTGGTGATCTCGCAGAGGCCGCTGCATCGATCGCAAAAATCAGCGGGCTTGAAAAATCCAGTGCAGAAACAAATGCTCGTCGCGTGGGCGATCTTTTGAGAGAGCTCGCAGATTGTCGTGCCGCCATGGAATCTGCGTATAAAGCCGCTCATGGCACTCACGAAGAGATCAAAGTGGCCAAAGCATTTGCTGAAAAGGTATTGCCGGCCATGTCCGCACTTCGCGATGTTTGTGATCGCTTAGAAAATGTGGTGGGTAATAGCTACTGGCCGCTTCCGAAATATCGCGAAATGCTCTTCGGATACTAAAAAATCTGGCTCGCTTTTCTATCTGAGAATGGGAAAGCGAGCTTTCAGCACAAATAAAAGTCGCTGCCATTTACTCATCTTATGGGAGCTTACTCTTGCCACAATTTCTGATTCTCTCACAGGATAGTCGAAGCCCGCATTATTGAATCCACGAGTGAGGAGAGTGCGCTCTCCATTGGCTGCGGGAAGAAATTGCTTTGCCCATACCGCATGGCACACTAGCTTATCTTCAGAAAAAAATACGATTAAATCAAAGCTCTTTATTTCCGTATAGGACACGGGAGCAATCGTGCAGCGGCAACCCACTGGTAAAAGAGGCGCCATTGATTCGGAAATAATCGTGATGGGAAGAGTTTTCCTCTCCTGAAGTAAGGCGCGCAACAAAACAATTTCAGCTAGCTTCCACTCTTTTTCCGACATCACCTTGAATTTTAGAGTAAAAATCGGGCATGCCAAAGCTTTCTTCTGTGTAAATTCGAAATTTCGCCATAGTCTAGTAGAAACGCTATGTCTGTAGATGCATTTGCCTCATGGCAACAAATTAAGACTCTCACCTTTGCGAGTATTAAATCGCGATATCGCAATACCTTCGCCGGACTACTTTGGGTTGTGATGAGTCCGCTGCTTATGTTTGGCGCGCAAAGCTATGCGTTTAAGTTGGTGCTAAAGCTCCAATTCGAAAACTATCCTCTTTTCTTGCTCACAGGATTGATGCCGTGGATTTTCTTTGTGCAATCTGTGCAAATGGGAACCACCTCTTTTGTAGCGCAGGGTCGCCTCTTGAAATCCTTCCCCATTCATCCTTTTGTCTGCCTGAGCGCGATGATTGCGGATAATTTAATCAATTTCATGCTCACCTTTACGCTCATTCTTTTGCCGTTCCTTTTTTATGCTCAGAATATTCATCTTTTGCATTTTCTACTCTTGCCTGTAGCAGTTTTCAGTCTCTTTATTGCAACAGTGGGCGTAACTCTATTTCTGGCTACTCTTCAGGTTTTCTTCCGAGACACTCGCTTCATTATGGATTTTGTGCTCTCGATTGCCTTTTACTTAACTCCGATTTTTTATCCAAAGCAGTATGTAAGTGAGAAGTGGTATTGGCTCGTGAGCTATAACCCCTTTGCGATTCTTATCGCCCCCATTCAATCGCTTTCGAGGGATCATCTCGAGTCAGATTACTTTTTTTCTTTGTCGCTATCGTATTTCACTGCGCTGATTTGTTTCGGGATAGCGGTTCTATATTGGCGGCGTAAAAAAAATCAGGTGTATTTTTTCCTATGAAGCCAGCGAAGCTAATTCTGAATATTGAAAAGATGCGCCTCTCCTTCGCCACACAGGTATATCGAGCCAATACGCTGCGAGATGTTTTTGTGCAAACTTTTCAAGATCCATTTTCCGTGCTTTTAAAGGCGCAAAATCGCCTGGAAGTAATTCGGGATTTGAATTTGAAGGTATACGAGGGAGATAGAATAGCTCTGGTAGGCGTAAATGGAGCAGGGAAAACTTCTCTTTGCCGTTCCATTGCCGGCTACTACACGCCCACTGCGGGGAAGATTTCTGTGCATGGGAAAGTGCGAGCCATTTTTGATACCATGGTGGGAATTTATCCTGAACTTACTGGCCGAGAGAATGCGGGAATTCTTGTCGATTTTTTGTATCCGAATTTAGTAGATAAGGAAGAAAAAATTCGCGAAGCCTTGGAGTTTACAGAGTTAGGGCACTTTTTAGATACGCCCTTTAAGTTTTATTCCAATGGCATGCAGGCTCGGCTTTGTCTGGCGGTACTAACGATCGATCCCACGGATTTGTTGATTCTTGACGAAGTGTTCGAAGGAGCGGATCAGTTTTTTCGGGAGAAAATCGCGAAACGTGTGCTCAGTGTTATAGAACGATCAGGGGCAGTGATTTTTGTGAGTCACAGCGCGGATCAACTTCAGCGTGTTTGCAATCGGGCAGTGCTTATTTCTGAGGGGCGCGTGCACTTTGATGGCAGCGTAAAAGATACTCTAGCCGCCTATGAGAAAACTCATGGCAAGGGCTAGATAGTTTCGTCTGGATTCATGTCGCTTTCTTTAAATTGTTCTTCACCGCAACCATATTCCCAGGGCTTGATATCGTATTTTCTAATTTTTCGTAAAAGCGTATTCTTGGGGATATTCGCGTGGGCCACTGTTTGGTTGATACGGCCATTAAAACGCTTGAGGGCGTTGATAATAAATTGCCGCTCGAATTCTTCCTTCTCCACTTGAAAGTCGATACCCGCAATACTCAAATCGGAGGCATTCTCTTCGAGGCTCGCGTCGTCTTCTTGCGTAGGAGACGTTGCAAAGCTCTCTTCGGGAGGGAGGCCGGTAATTTGTTCCGGGAGAGAACGAAGGGAAATATTTTTGCCGAGTTCCATCACGAAGGATCGTTCAATAGCATTTTCTAGCTCGCGAATATTTCCTTCCCATCGATATTTTTTCAGGGCCTCAAGAGCGTCGGCATCAATGCCTTCAATCTCTCTGGAGTGGAGGCCATTGAATTTCTGAATAAAGTGAGTAACGAGAGCGGGGATATCATCTCTGCGGTCTCGCAAAGAGGGCAAAAATATTGGCATCACATTGAGGCGGTAAAAGAGATCCTGCCGAAAGGTGCCTTCGCGAATCATTTTTTCCAGATCCCGGTTGGTGGCCGCAATCACGCGAATATCACATTTTATTTCTCGATTGGATCCCACGGGGGTAAATGTTCTTTGTTGCAATACCCGTAGCAGCTTCACCTGCATTTGCGGAGATAGTTCGCCGATTTCGTCTAAGAAGAGAGTGCCGCCTTCAGCATATTGAAATTTTCCGATATGTCGGGCACTCGCGCCAGTGAAGGCACCTTTCTCATGGCCGAAGAGTTCACTTTCCATGAGATTTTCAGGGATCGCTCCGCAGTTAACAGCCACGAAGCGTTTTTCTTTTCGCGGTCCATAGTGGTGGATCGCGCTCGCCACAAGTTCTTTACCTGTTCCGTTTTCCCCGCGAATCAACACGGATGTGGACACGTTCGCAAGGCGCTGAATCAGCACGAACACGCTTTTCATCTGTCGCGAATGTCCCACAAACTCTTGTCCATTTTCTAGCGTGAGAGTGGGAGAGGAGAGCGCCACACTTTGCACGGCCTGGTGAGCAAGGCTTGCTTTCTCCATGAGGTCGCGGAGGTGAGATTCCTTCACGGGTTTCTCTATATAGTTAAAGGCGCCATCACGAATGGCTTCTACCGCATCAGACACATTACCATGCGCGGTGATCACTAAAACTAGAATGGATGGATCAAGTTCGCGAATGGCACGCAAGGCTTCAATCCCCGATTTTTTGGGCATGTTCACGTCTAAAATAGCGATGGCAATTTCTTCGCTTTGAGCCTTTTCAATCGCATCTTGACCATCCACGGCCAGAACCGTTTCAAATCCCATATGCCGGATCGCTGCGCTGATACTTTCACGGAGCTCTTTTTCATCGTCGGCGATGAGTACCTTGGGGGTGCGTGCTTTTTCCATGGGTTGCATCTCTGGTTAATTGACTCGATACGTTAAGCTATTTTGTTGATTAATTCAATCGGAAAATATGAGCGGTTATCTATCTGAAATTATTGTGATTTTATAAAAAACCCTATAGCTTTACCCTCCAAATCCCGACAAGAATACTATGAAATGTTCCTGGTTTGTGCGGATAGTTCTGGTGCTCCTAGCTTCGTCTAGTTTGGCCGCCTTCAAGGCAGACGCCAATCTAGAGCTACAGGAGTTTCTTCAGGGGCGGGCACGGTGGCATTTTCGAGGCCATGAAACAACGAGCTTCTCGCTCTCGAAAGGAGCTCGTGGACAAGTTATCGAAGCCCAGGAGCTAAATAGTGGCTATGGAATTAAGCTCCTACTCACCAACGGACCCCATGTGGGTGAGAAAGCTTGGCTCTTTTATAGCCAAAAAAATAGTGCGCCCAAGTTATTTACCAATATAAATGATTTTAGTTTGTCATCGCAGACTTCCGAAGTGGAAGACGCCGACGCTTTGGAGACTTTTAAGGAAGAGCTCTGCTACCAGGAACCGCGCGATGCTGTGCCTGCGAAAATTAACGGAATGGTGGCGGGAATTAAGGGATTGATTGCTCGATATCCCGCTGCCGATAATCCAATCCCTTTGAGCTATCAACAGGCCCTGCCCTTTGTCAAAGACGCCGTCAGCGACGCGCTGCCGAATTGTAGTCTCAAAACTTTGGAAGGCGATGCGAACTTTGGGTACTGTGAAAACGAAGGCCAAGATCATGAGTTCACCCTTAGCAATCGTGGTTCTCCCACGATAAATCCGGTGGGAGGGCAAGTGCGCCGAGAGTATACCTTCTCCGCTCCACAATCCGCGCGGCAAGATTCCGGCCTCTTAGTATACGAATGGGGCACTACCGAAGCGGCAGCTGCTGATAGCGCTTGGAGCATGATGACGGAGATTGTGTTTTTTCCACGCAAAAATCTTCCTGCCATACGAGACAATGAGGCCGGCGCCTATGAGCTAACGCTGCAAACTGGCGAGAAGGTATTATTTGATAAAATGACAAAAGAGATCTTAGGCGGCGTGCTTCAGGAGACGGCGCCTATCGATATGAATGCAAATCGGCAAATAAGAAAATTTGCTGCTCTAAAATATACTGGCAAAGGCGTGATGGTGCGCTCTGATCAAAGGGGCGAGAGCCCAAGATCCTCCATAGTTTGGGGACAGAAAAAAGTGGTCACAATATATTGGGGCGATAAGATTTGCAAAGTATCTCCTGCCGACATTTGGCAACAAAGCAATGGTGAGGGCGGGAGTGGTCTCTATGCTAACGACGCTGATTTTTACAAAGTGCTAAAACAAAAATGCAATTGGGATTTCAGCCCCGAATAGAATTAAATCGGCAAGGTGAAACGAAACGAGGTGCCCTCGTGTAGTTCGCTGGTGACCTCGATTTTGCCCCCATGTAACTCAATGAAATAACGAGCGAGGTAGAGGCCGAGCCCAGTTCCCTTCACTCGTTCCGCAGTTC
>CAIPTA010000126.1 GCA_903867855.1 Oligoflexia bacterium
GCGTAGTTATAGTTGTTTTGCGCTGTATTGTAGTTGGATTGCGCCGAATTATAGTAGTACTGCGCATCGCTATAGCTTCCCTGCACATTATTCAAATCATTCTGCTTAATGGTAATGTCGCTATTGGCATTGCTGATTGTGGAGTTCTGACTATTGATATCGTTCTTAGCGCTCGACACTTTTTGCGGATAGGTAGTTTTCCAATTTTGCGCATCAGAAATTTCTTGGTTATAGGCATTTTTTGTATTCGTGATGTCAGAGCTATATTGATTTTGGGTGCTTGCGATTTTGGCATTATAGTCTGCCTGAATCGCGGAAATGGATTTGCTTTTCACCATGCCGATGGCACCAGCCACGATGGCTGCGGTGATAAGGGCAGCACCTGTCCAAACGTTCGCGCAGCCCGACCAGTAAAGACCTTCCGTGTGAATATCAGCCAGCGATTGACCTACAATTTCTCCCATCTCTTGTGATGTTAAAGAAGCTGGATCGATGCCACGCAAAGAAGAGTTTAGATCGCTTTGGTATTTTACAAAGGCCTTGGCCGACATTTGGGTTTTTACAAACGCGTTCACTTCGTCGATGGAAACATTATTTTTTACGATGGAAGCAGCGAAAGTATTCACTGCATCGGCTGGTTTTGTTTTGCCAGAATCGATCGAAGCTTGGAGGTTTTTAATACCGTCCAAGAGACCGCTCGCCGCGTCTGCCGCGAAAACAGAACCTGCATTTAGAAATATAAGACCCGCTATGCCTAGTGCCGTTACTTTTTGAAATTTCACAAAACTCCCGTATGTAATTAGTGATGTAAGTTGTGGCCGCCCAACGCAGCCGCAATCGCCTATGCAGTTCTTAGGCCAAACTAAAAACATAAACTTTTCAGGGAGATAGAAATTTACAGGTGGTGCGAAAAGAAACTGAAGGCCATTTTGCTACCGTGCACAGGAAACGGGATGCCCAAGATAATCGCTGTGGCTCAATTTCGCTTCCGCTTCGGAATCAGGCACTGATTTATACTCCAATAGCCTCGCTCTAATATCGCTTTTGGCATCCAAGCGAAAAAAGACCTGGAGATACTCCTCGTTTGTACTGTGAACTTGCTTGGGCGCTGAATGGAGAATGAAGGAGAGTTGCCCATGCATCTTGGGGAAAACAAGCAGAGAACATATATCTTTGCCTCTACAGTCGATGGAGGCGATCTCGAGATAGCACTTCCCCTTCTGGAATCCACGCGCAGCGTTCAAACTAATCGCGGGGTGAAGCGGCTTATCGGCAAACGCTAGGGTTGCAAATAAGAACCCTAGCGAAAATGAATAGAGCTTTCGCATGAGCTAGCGTCCTTCACGTCTTGTTCAGTAAATTTTCTAGGGTAATTGGCGCCGTGGGGCAGATAGGGATCAGAGGTTTTGTGATCTAGACGATCTTCTACGTCGAACAAACAGGATTCGAGGTTTTGATAAGCAGCCGCATATTTTCCTGAAAACAAGTTCGCCACTTTGCTGTGAAATTCTTGCGACAATCGAACTTGCTCCGCTTTGCGATCTGTTAAAATCTTTTGAATCGCCGCAATCTCTTTGGTCACTTTTAAAATGCTATCTTTATCTAGTGTCTTTCCATTCCGATAACAGCGATCCGCAGTATAGTCTTTGCTCCCAATAAGCATTTCTGCGCAATGCCGAAGATCCTCATCAGGAAGGTCTGCTTTCAGTTTCGCGGCTTCAATTGTATAAAATTCATTCATATGCCAAAAGGAGTCGTCAAACTGTTTCCCCAATTGTTGCAAATCCACAAGCGTTGAGCGCAAATCTTCACTTTGTAAATTAGTAAAGAAATTGCAATCCTCCCCGCTCAAGCCGGCCTGTTCACAACTAAACGGCTTCAGTTTCGTGATCAGATTGAGGTATTGCTGTGCCTCGATCGCTAGGCCCCCTACTGACAATCTATCGTTAGGGTCTAAATAGGTGCTGCAGCCAAACGGCCCCATCAGCTGATCCGACACCTCATCTGAAACTGAAGTGGGAGCAGGAGCCGCAGAATACAATGCAGCTCTAATCTTCATGCACATGATGTTTTTCATAGATTGCGAAGCCATGGTTGGAGTCCACTCGAATCCCAGTTCCATCGGCTTCTTTAAATCGGATAGGAGTGAGGCTTGCGACGTGATGGCATGATTCCACAACCTATTTGAACCGCCAACTCCCACAGCCCGTCGATCGGCCCATGTAGTTACGCAAACATCTTTGCTAGCGATATCTACAAAAGCACCAGAGAAGCAGCCATCTGCATTGATATAAACTTTTACTCCAGCAGGCCTTTCCTTCAGTACTTTGGCGAGGTCTGTCTCACAAAGATAGTCTACGCCTGAAAGAAATATGCAGGAATTACCTTTTGCAGTTGGGCCGCCATGGTTGGCGAGGCTAAGAATAATAGTATCTCCCGGCTTCGCCTTCTTGATGCTTCGCCGAAAATCCTCTAGCACCATTTTAGCTGTGGGAATTTTCTGCCCTGTAAAGTCTAGATCCTTCAGTTCGTCTGGCTTGCTTGCGAGAGTCTTATCTGGATTGATATAAAGATGGCAATCTGGTTTGAGAGGAGAAGCTTTGCACTCTCGCAGAAAATCTCTCGCCTCTTCATAAAAGTAAGTAAAATTCTGTGTATGCAAGTTGCGATCGATACCCGACGCGTGAATCCAAACATCTTGAGCCGCCACTACGTTTGGCAAGAAAAGGCTTATGAAGAGCAAATAGGACACCATCTATTTGTTTCGGTGTTTATCTACAAAAACTATATGCTGCTGAAAGCACTCTAGCGTGTACCCAAAAGAACTATTTTATCCCGTAGGCGGCGAGGTCAGCAAGCGTGACGGGCGCTGCCTGATTATCGATCTCAATCACGTACACAATGCCGCTGATCTTATTTTCATTATCGTGGGAAGGCACTAGGCCCATGCTCTTTTGCCAAATCGCCAGGAGTTCCTGCTGATCTGCAAAACTCGTATCACCGTATGTGTTTTCTCTAGAAGCGATGCAGCCGCTCGTAGGCACAAATGGGAAATACGATGTTTTGGGGTCTAGATTGATCACGCCAGTGCCGTGCATGCGGAGATTGGAGCGACCAATATCTCTTGCCACCACCGCCTCATTCCACCAATCGAGGCCTTGGCTGGAAGCTGGCAGCAAAAGCTTCATAGAGGCTTCCCCATCGCTTTTAGCCACAAAGTTGAGCACGATACGGGAAAATTTGCCAAAGCCCGTCGGATCAGAACCATCTTGTATCACCCCATCCGCTAAGTGAATCCCCTCAGGAGTATTTCCATCCGCAAGGTTGAAGGGTTTCCCGTATTTGCTTAGTGCCAACGATGGCAAGCTCCAAAGAGTGCCGTCGGCATTGCGCACTGGCTGGTCGGCTTGGTCTTTCATCACACGGAGGCAAGGAAAATTTCGATCTTGACGACAAAACATAAATAAACGTGGTTTATGATCATAAGCACCGTTTTGGAATAAATTGATCGCAGGCTTCGTAGAATATAAATCCGAGATATCTTGCGGAGCCGTTTGTGCCTTCATTTTTGTGAGGTGATCATAGATCGCGGTTTCCACCGGATAGACACGCCGGCAATCCGCAAAAATTGTGCTCCAGGCTGCTGGTGCAGCAATCCCCATTGCTGCCTCTAAATTAAGTAATTCGTAGATAGCGCCAGTATCGAGCTGATGGGCTTTTAACGCGGCCTCTACTTGGCCCCTAACAGCATTCTCTGCCATCAACTTCATTCGCAGAGAACGTATTCGAGAACCGAGCGGCCAATTGGCCGATTCCGAAGGCGCAACAAAACTTTCTAAAGAGAGCGTGAGCCTGGATTCATCTTGAGCCAGTTCGATAGCATTGAGCCATTCCGAAGGTGCCACGTTCTTTGGCTTCACTAATGGAACCATTACTCCACTTTGCTTCATGGCAATGAACGATTGCAGGTCTCGTTGGAGGATCTCTTCCTGCACCGCAGAAGCATGCGCCCAAAGGGGAGCGCTTAGCGATAATAAACCAGTAATTAGAATATTTTTTCCAATATGCCTAAAGCAGAAGTTCATTTATTTCCTTTCCGTGGAGTAAATCTAACAAAATCATAACAAGCCCCTGTTTTTAAATCTGGAAAAAAATGAGGGTTACTGCTTCTTTTTTCGCAAGCGCAGATGGCGATCTTACTTTTCATAAATAAGAAGTTTGTTTTGCGCTAAAAAAGAGATAAATTTTCTTCGCCGTAACGGCCCGTGTCAATCAACCGCTTTCGAGGCAAAATGTTCTTTTGGATAGTCTACCTAATTTGCACCAATGCGATCGCGGCTTCCCCGCCGAGCCTTGATAAATTAGCCACAAAACTTCTGCACTCGGATCTCTCCTCGGTGAAAGTTTCCGATGAACCAGAATTTCAATTTTTCAAGGGCGAAAAGGATACTTGGCTGATTGGTCTGCGGCAGAGTTTTCGAGTGCATACATCCATGCAAAAGTTTACAGCCTTTTTGGCAAATCCCAAAAACTACAAGGGGCTCTTCAATGGAGTGCTCGATGCCAAGCTTGTGAATAGGAAGAGTAAATTCAAATACTCCATTTATACGGAAACCTCCTTGCCCATTCCTTTCATGAAGCCCGATCGCACCACCATGCACTATGAATTGAAGCAATCCCGGGGAAAAGCGCTGTATAAAATCAGCCTCGAAGACAGTAAATCCTTAACCAGTTATACCGGATTCCTCTTGCTAGCTCCGTTAAAGGGCGGCTATTGCTATGTGTATCGCTTTGATTTTTTTGAGCCCAACTTAGGGATTGTAAAAATTCTAGGCCAAGAAAAAATCTGGAGTGAAAGCGCGGTCACTGCCCTACAAGCCGATCGGGCCATTAAGATATTTTTGGAACATCCTGACTGGGATGGAAAAAAAATCAATCAGAAGAGCAATGAAGATCTCGATATTAGCCGCGCCAACTATCGGGAGCTCTACGCCTCCAGAGCAGAATTTCTCCTGGAAAACGCCCTGCCTCAGATGCTGCCGAAAAAAGTAAAAAGTAAAAAGAAGTAAGTCTTATTTTTCGGTGACAAGAATTTCTGGTACCCGCTTTAAAGCAAGGCGCACTTCGCTCAAATTTCCCATCTTTACGGCGAGTACCACATTGATGGTTGGATCAGGACGCCCTCTGGTTTCGAAGCTATCTTCTACTGCGAGCGAGTACTTAGTCACGATCTCATCGAGCTTCTGTTTTGTTTCCAGATGCTTCCGCAATTTAAACTTTAAGAAAAGTTTCGTCACCTAAACTCATCGACCAAAATCAGTAATCCGTATAGCCCTTTTCGCCTGGTGTATAAAAAGTTTTATCATCAGGCGTTTTTAGCGCGGTGCCAGCCTTCAATTTCTGCACTAAGTCTGGATTCGAAATGAACTGTCTCCCGAAGGCCACAAGATCACCTTTATGCGCGGCAAGATCTGCTTCTGCGCGCGCTAAAGTATAACCACCAGATAGAATATATTTTCCCTTAAAGATATCGCGAATCTGTGCCTTCACCGTAGGGCTCACCATAGGGGCGCCCATCGAGCTGTGGTCCACCACATGCATATATACGAGGCCAATATTAGTTAGTTCGTGGGCCAGTGCAGAATACAAATCATCCATCGCAGGATCAGCCACGGTGCCATTGAAAACCCCATAAGGAGAAACGCGCATACCAATTCGATCAGCTCCGATTTCATTAGCAGCTGCTTTGGCTATTTCCACCGCGAAGCGAATGCGATTTTCCACGCTGCCGCCCCACTTATCTTTTCTTTGGTTAGTAGCCGTATTGAAAAACTGATCAATGAGGTAGCCATTTGCACCGTGCAGTTCCACGCCATCAAAACCTGCTTGGCGCGCAAGACGAGCAGCGCTTGCATACTCGGCGATCGCTTCGAGGATTTGAGCTTCCGTCATTTCATGAGGCACAGGAAACGATTCCATGCCGTTCGCATCTGTCCACATTTGGCCAGGGGCTGCGAGGGCGGAAGGTGCCATTACTTTTGCGCCTTGAGGCAGATTGGCGGCATGAGTTACACGGCCCGTGTGCATCAGCTGCACAAAAATTTTCCCGCCCTTGGCGTGCACCGCTTCCGTGGTTAAACGCCATCCGCGCACATGATCCTCATGAAAGAGGCCCGGAATACGCGCATAGCCTAAACCATTAGGTGAAGGAGAAGTGCCCTCTGTGATGATTAAGCCTGCGCCAGCACGCTGCCCATAGTAAGTGGCCATTAACGCATTCGGCGTATTGCCAATCGCCCTGCTTCTCGTGAGCGGTGCCATCACGATATGGTTTTGCAGCTCTGTGGGGCCAAGAGTGGTGTTTTGAAAGAGGATGGAAGTGGTACTCATAAAGAATTTCTCCTGATGGGTATACTAGCTCCATTTCCACTTTGACTGCCAGAGTCAGTTCACCGATTTATGGTTGACACTCTCAAACACAATCCCTATGATTTTTTCATGAGCAAATCCGCATATGATTTTTCGGTAAAAGACATCAAAGGTAAATCCACTTCCCTTTCCGCCTATGCGGGTAAGGTTTCATTGATTGTGAACGTGGCGAGCAAGTGCGGCTTCACTCCGCAGTATAAAGATCTAGAAGCCATTCAAGAGCATTATGCCTCTAAGGGATTCACCGTGCTCGGCTTCCCTTGCAACCAATTCCTCGCTCAAGAGCCAGGCACAGATGAGGAAATTCACCAGTTTTGCACTTCGATTTATGGAGTAACTTTTCCGATGTTCTCCAAGGTGGACGTGAATGGAAAAAACGCTTCCCCTCTTTTTGAGCATTTAAAGAAGGAATCAGGCGGCCTCTTTTTTTGGACGCGCGCCGTGAAATGGAATTTCACCAAATTCCTCGTAGGAAAAGATGGCAAAGTGATCGCTCGCTTTGCCCCAACGGTGAACCCTAAGGATATTGTGCCTGCAATTGAGAAGGCCTTAGCCGAATAGGCTAGCGGGCTGATTTAGAAACATCGAGCACCACAGGCTCAAACTGAGAAAAAATTTCCGACGGATTCTTGTAGCTCTTGGAAGCGAGCACGCTACCGTTTCTGTAGGAAGTTACACATACCGACGGACCAACTCCGTGACAGTGCTCACTCAAAATTTTCTCAGGATTGGCGGGATCATAGCCATTTTCATATTGGGCGGCTCCGATGCCTAATCTTAAGTTTCCATCTCCCAATCGAACTCGATCCACGGGCTTATCGAGACTACCTCTTCTATAGGCCACCCATTTATTTGTTTTTGGATCCCTACGAACCGTTAACTCAATAGATTGCAGCGACCAAAATGTGAAAATGCTAGTTGGATATTTTATTGTAAGGTCGCCACCAGTATTTTTATCTAGTTTCGATGCGTCGATCTGGGCAATTCGAAAGTTTATCCCCGCGAATTTTTCACTAACATCAATGGGCTTTTGCAACGCATCCATATTTGCCTCCACCACAGGAAAATCAAGAGTGGCCACATTGGATTTTAAAGAAGCATCTGAATACTTTACCTTTGATTCTTTATCTCCAATATTCACCGATTTGATGGCACCGGATACATCCAAAGTGATACTCAAGGGAAATTCAGTAGCGGCATGCACGCTTTCGATGGCAAAGTGAACATCTCCATCTACCTTTAATAACTCTTGCCTGGTATCTGCCCAAGCAGATCCAGAGCCAGATAAACAAGCGACGACAAGAGCCAGCGATACTGATGAAAAGTTCATATTTTTCCCCTAACGTAACGCCCTATCGGAAGCTTGAGGAAAAAGCTTTATAGCCTACACGCTGAATGGATTGCTCGTAGAAATATGTTCCGCGATATAGGCAATGAAGAATATTAGTTCTGCGAACTGCTTGGGTTGATTACTTCCGAAACGCCACAAACAGTATTTCTGCTTAGCTCCTCTTTCCCGAAATATCCCTGGGTCGCATCGATAGGTGTCCACGCTCCGTTGATGTCTGCGAGAATCCACGCATGGTTGCAATTGCTTCCCGGAGTATTTCCGATCACATACTTAGTTGCCACACCTACGCTGCTAAGCAGTGATATCATCAGGGCTGAGTAGCCACCGCAGATTCCCGTGCCGCGATGAAAAGTTTCCAGCGCATTTTCTGATGGAGAATCAGGTTGCAAGTTTGCCCGATCATCAGAGGCAGCCTCATCATATTCAATATGCCTTGAAACCCAATTATAAATGGCCTTGGCCTTGGCATAGTCACTTTTCGCTCCTGCAGTAAGATTCTTTGCTTGCTCGGCAAGTTCTGCATTATCCACGTAGACATCAACTGAAACTAATTGATTAGCAAATGAGCTAAAGTCGGTTTCGCCAGTTTCGCCATAACCACTATAATAGCTTTGTGCCTGCGCTTGGCCGGCAGCCAATATGGAGATAAAGGATAAGCTGACAGTTAATAACACCAATTTATTTATGATTAAGTTTTTCATGTACTCTTTTTACATCAGCTAAGGCAAGGCGAATATCTTTGGTGCCTAAAGTGCTTTCAGTATGAAAACAGCTTATTTTTGCTAGATTTTTTCCATCCCTGTTTCGATGGTAAAAGCGCCAACGTCAATATGGAATTTCACCACTTCGCGTTGACCATGGGTTTTAGGAGTGTGGGTAGGATTGGGGCCGGTAATTACAGAGGGGATAGCCGGCCACAAATTATTACCGGCAAGATTCGATTCACGATTCCCAACAAGCAATCTGTTCCGAAGGAAATGGCGAGGCTCCCGCGATGGGAAGTGGTCCGAATCGAGAGTTTTATTTCTGCGAACTGCTTGGGTTAATTACTTCCGAAACGCCACAAACGGTATTTCCGCTTAGCTCTTCGTTTCCGAAGTGGTGTTGGGTAGCGTCAATCGCAGTCCACTCTCCATCGATATCCGCAAGGATCCACGCATGATCGCAATCATCGCCGGGAAGGTTCCCTATCACATACTTCGTTGCCACTCCAACACTGCTAAGTAGCGAGATCATCAGCGCAGAATAGCCACCGCAAATACCTGTGCCGCGATGAAAGGTGTCAAGCGCATTTTCCGCCGGGGAATCACTCTGCAGGTTTGGATCCTTATCGGAAGCATCGTCGTATTGAATATTTTCAGAGACCCAACTGTAAATAGCCTCAGCCTTGGCATAATCATCTTTCGCGCCTGCAGTGAGATTCTTAGCTTGCTCTGCTAACTCCGCATTATTCACGTAGACATCTAAAGAAACTAGTCGATTGGCATACGAGTTATAGTGGCCACCGAAGAGGCCTTGTGCCTGCGCTTGGCCGGCTGCTAAAGCGGAGATAAAGGATAAGCTGACAGTTAATAACACCAATTTATTTTTGATAAAGTTCTTCATGAACTCTTTTTACATCAGCTCACGGCTGGCATATATCTTTGGTGACTAAAGTGCTTTCAAAGAGAAAACGGCTTATATTTGCTAGATTTTTTCCATCACTGTTTCGATGGTAAAAGTGCCTACGTCTGTATTGAACTTTACCACCACACACTGGCCATGGGTTTTGTGGGTAATGGTATGATTTACACCGGTTACGACCGATGGAATTGCTGGCTGCAAATCATTGCCCGCGGCATTGATGTTCTTTTTGGCCACGCCGAAGATTTGATTGCAGAGCTCAGCCACCGCATCAGAATTTTCAGCATTTATTTGTTTAAAGCTCTCCCCTAGCATTCGATTCACGATTCCCAAAAAGCACTCTGTGCCGAAGGAAATGGCGAGGCTCCCGCAATGAGAAGTGGACCGAATTGAAAGAATAGCCGAAATATCTCCGCTCACCATATTGGCTTCTCTCAAGAATAGAGCCTCTTTCGTGGCCGGCGTTTGCGCCATTGTTTTCAGCACTTCAAAGGTGGCCTCTATAAACGCATTCACGATGCTCACATCAAAGCTACTCGTCGCACTAACTGGCGGAGCCACCTTCTTTTCAAAAATTCCAAGGATATAATTACGGATCGATTCATGGGAAAAAGGTTTTGGTAAAAAATCGATATCCTTACTGAGCTCTTCATCCCTATCTTCGATCACCATCTCGCCAGAGATCACGAGAATCTTCTTTGGGCGATTGTCTTTCGGGAGAGTCTTGATCGCGCGCAAAACGGCTCTCCCATCAAATCTCGGCATATTGAGATCGAGGATGAGCAGCTCAAACTTTTGTAGATTCATTTTCTTGATCGCGTCAGCCCCATCGATAGCTTCCAGCACCATGGCATAGCGATAGCTATCTTGAATCGATTCCTTGATTGCCGCTCTCACGCCGATCTCATCATCGGCCACTAGGACATACTTTTTTTCCATCCTAAAACTATCGATCGGAAAGAAAGAAAAGCGTAGTTAAAAAAACTAAACCAGACCGCGCACTTGCCATTAGGCGATAATTGCCTGTTATTACAAGATATTATTTACTTGACTAATATAATCAATTTTGTTAGTTTAGGGGCACTAATAGGAGATTTTTTATGCTACGCAAATTCATCTTAGCCCTTAGCTTTCTCACTGGATTCCTGGCTCTTGCTAGCACGAGCCAAGCGACTGACCATAGCGGGCTTTGCAGAGAACATTTTCGTAATAGCCAGGATGCTTCTGTGGATTCAAGCTGCCGCGGCATTCAAAATGATGCCGCTGGCAATTGCGTGATCTATCTCAGACAAGATCAAACATATTTAATTGATACCTGCGCTAGTTTGCCCGATAC
>CAIPTA010000127.1 GCA_903867855.1 Oligoflexia bacterium
TAGAGCAGCTCCGTCCTAAGGAGACGATCGAGGTTCGATTCCCCGTCGGGGCACAAATAGGAATCGAACGGGAAAGGGGTCGGGGAAACGGGAGTTTCCCCGTATAGGAGATCACTCAAAACCGAGAGGTTGTTAGGGAGCGAGTGGATACGAGCGACGTGAGATTCCCCGTCGGGGCACAGCCGGGCTATAATAGTGTTTGCGAGATTGGGACGGCGTATGATGGTGGTACGCCCCGCCGGGGCGGGATAAACTGAGTAACATAAATATATTAACCATCAAATTTGAATATTTATCGTATATTGTAAATAGATGAAGGGGATTATCCTCGCTTCGATTTATTGAATTGAGGGCTACGGCGATTGCGCTAGAATCTAATCCCCCACTTAAGGAAATTCCAATGGGCACATCGCTTCGTAGGCGAAGCTTACAAGCATCGAAGAAAAGTTCATGAAATGTTTCCGCTTGAGTTTCCAAACTACCTGTCGGAGCGATAAGGTGTTCGGCCGTATTCCACCACGCCTTAAGTTGAAATTGATTCGGTGTGATCTCAATGAAGTGGCCGCCTGGCAAATCCTGAATCTCCTCGAGCCAAGTATTTCCCGATGCCGATAAGCCCCCCGCGCTTACAATCCCAGTGAGTATACCTCTCTTGTCTAAGCGAAGAGGAAACTTCGAATGGATTGCAAGAAAGGCCTTGATCTCCGAAGCCCAATGAATCGCGTTGCCAATACGACGATAATAAAACGGCTTAACTCCAAACCGATCTACGCAGGCAACTAAGCGACGAGTTTTCTCGTTAAAAATAGTTATCGCCCACATTCCGTTGAAGCGATTAAATGCTTCCATATCCCATTCAAGAAATGCGACGAGGGCTACTTCAGTATCCGTGTTCGTTTTAAAACGATACCCTTTCGACTCCAACAAGCGCCGAATTTCTAAATAGTTATAAATTTCACCATTTAAACAAATCCAGACACCAGAGTCTTGATAGGTCATTGGCTGATCGCCAGCAGACGATAAATCTAAAATTGCTAATCTCCGATGGCCAAGGCCCACGCCAAATTTTGGCCAAAATTTTGTTCCGCGCCCATCAGGTCCGCGATGCGCCAAACTATCTGTCATTTGATCAAGTAAATATTGATCAAATGCATTGTCCTGATAAAAGCCAACGATGCCACACATAACTATCTTCTAACCTGCCTTAGGATTCTATCTGTGCCAAATAAAGCAAACGCTCTTAGTCCCCTAACATACAAGTAAATCGAATCACGAATTGGAAGAATAAAAATTCCAGCCACTATATTGGCCGCGTAGGCAGTAATAAGCGAGGCAAATGCAGCACCATTGGCAGAAAATTTTGTGATAAGAATGGTATTCAGAACTAAGTTAAGCACGGTAACGATACATTCAAATCGTAGTGCGGCCTCCAAACGCCCATGGATAGTTAACCAAGCATGACGAATAACGCTGAAAAATATCGGCGGTATCGACCAACATAGGATTTGTAAAAGTGGCACTGAACCAGAGAATTTCGCTCCAAAAAGAAGGGCGATTATAGGCTTGGATAAAAAGAAAACAGCGAGAGTGCCAATCCAAGCAAGGCAATTTACAGCGCCCAAAAAAATTTCAATCTCTTTACGAGCCGCGCTGAATTCTTCTGCGTAATTTAAATATGATTTGGCTAACCATGGGAAGATCGCTGTAGATAAGGCCATGGGAAAGATACTCACATACTCCAATACTCGATTTGAGCTGGCAAAGAGGCCAAGATCTGCAAACTTTTCCCGATTACCTAAAAGCAATTGCCCAAAACTCGAGTAAAAAAGAACTAAAAATGAGGAAGCAATCAGTGGCCAACCCTTTTTCAGGATTTGGGAGGCAGAATCAAAAGATTGACGCAATGGCAATTCAAGAGAAAACCGTTTTCGAAAGATATAAATCTGAATAGCTGCATAGCAAAAGCTTTCCAGGATTTGAGCGAAGGCAAAAACCCAAATTGGCATATGCGCAAAAACCATTCCTACGCGAAAGAGGCAGGAAATTAGTACTCCAGATTGCCTACTAATTAAAGATAATTTGTTTAAGCTCTGGCTTTGAAACCAAATATCAATGAAATCGAAAGAGTTGGCAATAAAAGCGAAGGAGAAGAGAAAAATCAAAAAAGATAATTCTGCTGAAAAAATGGAGAAGGCCCAAATGAGTAAAGACAATAGAAGGATAAGTAAAGATCCACCGGCCTTAATCAAAAAGCTACCCGCGAGGATTTCAGATTTTTTGTTTGGCGATCGCAACAACTCGCGAACCACAAACTGATCAAGCCCTTGCACTACAAAAAAACCTAATAGTCCGGCGTAGGCTGAAGTGTAATTCAACTTTCCTATCAGCTCCGGCCCTAAGTATCTTGCCATCAACGCAACGGTGCCGGCAGTTAATAAAAATTTGCCAAGTTTATCCAAAATTAAATAAGTAAAATTAGAGAGAGTGGGATTCTTCATAGATATTTACTACAAATAGCATTGGCAAAGAACAGTACAAAACTGCCCACCATAGAAAAGTGGGAGCAAATAGCGGTTCGGTGATCAGCGAGTAAATCCCCAAGCATGCTAGGGTCGAGATTTTCCATGGAGGCGGCACTTGCATTTTCCAAATTCCAAGGATGATCGCGGCCACGAAGCTAAGAACGCCAAGTATTCCGAATCGCTCTAAAAGATCTAATAATTGGTTGTGGGCCTGCGCCTCATGATCAGCGTCCTTAGGAAAATCACGACGTGTGCCAGAAGCTAATTCGAGAACACTAAAACTAGAAATCCAATCAAAATGTTGCTGCCAAAAGTGTAGCCTGCCCCTACTCGCATTGGTGGCAAATTTCGAAATGGATAAGCTTGCATCTGAACCATCGCTGGGGTTCGAAGTAAGATTAGCAACAGATATCACTTTTTCAATCGGCGCCTTTGCCCGCTCGGCGATCATCGCACCACCAATTAGCCAAGAAAGACAAATCAGGAGGTATGCCTGCAGGCAAATGCGCAATGTTTTTTTTTGCCAGCAAAGTAAGCTAATGATTGTCACCGCTAGAAATATGCTGAGTCTGTGTGTGGTTAAGAACAAAACTAAATTCCAGAGAGTGAATAGCGAAAAAAGCATTATCGTATTTAGCTTTTTCTGATTCTGAACCAGCATCAAATTGCATATCAGCAGATAAGGCCAAATGAGCACTCTCACCAAATCGAGGGGATGAAAATAGGCCCCGCTTAAACGCCCCACCTTTGTAATTTCCACTAACTTTTGCATCAAAAAGAAATTGTCGAAACTTTGCCAAGGAAGAAATCCGAGCAATTGCAAAATAATCGTGGCGATAACTGAAACAAGGGAGAACACAAGGAGTGCACCAATAGAGCTAATTTTTTTTGTATCTCCGGCCACACTGCGCACACTCCACGGAATGATGATCAATGCGGCCATGCTGGCTCCGTAGCGCAGTGTCATTTCTGCATCGCCAATTTTAAAGCAAAGTCTTGAAAGAATAAGAAGCATTGAAAATGCATAACAAAACCGAAATGCAGCCACTTGCCGAAAATTCTTTTCATTACGAAAGTCAAAGTTGGCTATAAAAAAGGAGAGAAGAAAAAAAGCAATACCTAGCAAACCTTGGGGGGAAATCGATCTCCCAAACAGAGAAAACTTGGACTGCCAAAAAAAATCCAACACCGGCTTGCTTGCTACTAGCAAAAGTAGAAGAAAACCGAGTGTCACTTTTTTCGACTTGCAAGAAAAGCAGGAGGCGGAAAAGAAGTTCACTTGGCAAACATAACCGTGCAGCTTCTAACTTATCAAGTTTATAGAAACTTTTACCTTTAGAAGTCAGATTGGTCCCGGGGCATAGCCGCATCTTGCCAAGAAAAAATAAAGGCGATATGGTCCTCCCATGTCGAAAGCCCGCCCCTCCTTTGAAGAGATCTATATGGAGCTTGCCCATACCCTGGCTGCCCGCTCCACCTGCGTGCGCCTCAATGTGGGCACGGTAATCACGTCTACCGACTATCGTAAAGTGCTGGCGATTGGCTATAACGGCAATGCAGCAGGCCTGCCAAATACCTGTGATCGCACTGAACCAGGCAACTGCGGCTGTCTACACTCCGAAGAAAACGCGGTTATCAACTGCGACTCGCCACGTTTCATCGAGAAACATGTATTCGTAACTCATCTTCCCTGTGTGGGATGCGCAAAGCGGCTCATCAACTTAGGCGGGGTGAAAAAAGTTTTCTATCGTACGGATTATCGCCTACGCGATTCCATCGACGTGTTGAAATCAGTGGGTATTGAAGTGACTCATCTCCCAGGTGCGGATATCGGCTAGCCTAAGGCTCGCAAAACCTCAGCAGACAAGCGTTCAAGGTTCTGATTATTTGCTGGAACCACGATATGCTCTATACTACTCTCCACCTCTGCACTCGCGAATTCCTGCGTCCAAGTAACGGTGGTGCCGTGAGGAGTAGATTCCAGGCCAATCGTTAAGCGAAATTTAGGTTCCGAAACGTGATCAACTATCACTTTCTTCTGCGGAACTATTTCGGCGAAAGTATTTTCATTCGGATAGTTGCTTCCATCTGGACCATGCATAATGAATTTCCAACGTCCGCCATTTTTAAACTCACAAGTATGAAAGCTATTGGTAAATCCAGCTGGCCCCCACCAGCGAGCAAGGCGCTCTGGATGGCTTATCGCTGCAAATACCTGCGATACGGTGGCTGAAATTTCTCGGGAGCAGTTGAAAGTTTTCGTCATTTGCAAAGAATATCATCACCTCCTAAAAAACGCATCATTTGACGATACGCTAGCTCTCCACTAATACTTAGGAATGCTA
>CAIPTA010000128.1 GCA_903867855.1 Oligoflexia bacterium
GTCACTTTCGGTAGCACAAAAATTTATCCAGCGTATGGGCCCAGGAAATGCGGCGCTGGTAAAAACAATGGCAAGAGAATTTCGTCGCCTTTTAACTCATTTGAATAAGTAATCAAGGGGTAGTGTCTTGGAAGCAAAAATTAGTAGTAGCAGCGGTAAGGAGCAATACAGACATTGGAGTAACTATGAAACTGATAAAGGCACTAGTGATTTTAGTAGTGATGGGACTTCCCTATAGCACCTCAGCAAAAACACTAACGGATGAGCAGGCAAAGAAAAGATGCCTTGCAGAAAACAGACTTCTTCATGGCAAGCACTTGCAAAACTGCATCGATAAGAAACAACACAAAGTGAAGCATACAACAACCTAAGCCCCTCAAATGCCCACTGCGAGCGGAAGGAGGAGAGCAACGAAGTATGATGGGGGGAAGTGGCGGGATTTCACTCGGGGCTCCTGCCCCTCGCCCCAAGGGGCGCTCGCCGGGCTCGCGTGCGAAAGTAGCTTCCTGCTACTTTCGTGAACCATGGCTTCATTCACCTTGTCACTTCGACCAACTTCAAATTTCCCCCAAGACGAGGCGCGCGACGACGCCCAACCAAAGTGGGCTCATATGCCCACTGCGGGCGGAAGGAGGAGAGCAACGAAGTATGGGGGGAAATTTGAAGTTGGTCGGCGTGGCGGGATTTGAACCCACGACCCCTTCCACCCCAAGGAAGTGCGCTAGCCAGGCTGCGCTACACGCCGACACAAGCTATGGAGATACTCTTTTTTGCGATGTTTGGTCAAGAACGTCGTGCAACGCAAAGCAATATCAGAAAGCGTTTGTACACGGATTGCGCAGTGAGTGAGTCACATTGCAGCACCTTGACAAAATTTGTCACCGGCTCCATCCTTACTATATAGACCTCAAAGATTGATGGTCCTGCCACAGAAGGAATCAAGGAAGATTCATGTCAAAGCAGTTAGCAGAGCTTTTAGTAAAAGAAAATCTGATTTCGCAATCAGACTTTAGTGCCGCCGATGAGGCATTCCAGAAGCAAAAGCTTCCTCATATTCAATTTTTGATTCGTAACGGGCTCATCAAAGAACAAAAGCTCGTGGAGCAGTTTTCAAAAAAATACAGTATCCCTGCCTTCGATCTCACCAAATATAATATCGATCCAGAGGTAATCAAGATTCTTACCACGGAAGATGTGCGACGCTTCCGCCTAATCCCGCTGCAAAAAGCGAAAGGTACTCTCGTAGTTGCCCTCGCCGACCCAACGGCGCTTTCCAATCTCGACGATATTAAATTCCGCACGCAGCTTCGCATCGAGGCGGTGATCACCACCTTGTCTGCCTTCGATGCAGCGATGGACAAATACTACGGCGCGCTCAATCTCGTACAAGCGCAAATGAAGAAAGACAAGGCGGCAGATAATTCCGTCGAAGAGCTCGGCATGGATCAAGAGGCGCACGAAATTCGTGATGCCAATGATATCGATGCGCCCGTAATTCAATTAGTAAACTCCATCTTGGTGGATGCAATTAAGAAAAAAGCTTCGGATATTCATCTTGAGCCCTATGAACATAGCTTTCGCGTGCGCATTCGTATTGATGGGATGCTCTATGAAACTATGCGTCCACCCAACCAAGTGAAAAGCGCCCTGCTAGCCCGGGTAAAGATCATGGCGAAGATGGACATCGCCGAAAAACGCCTCCCCCAGGATGGCCGCATTAAAATTCGTACGCAGTTTGGTGAGATGGATTTCAGGGTGAGCTCCATGCCCACCATATTTGGCGAAAAAATTGTGCTTCGTCTTTTGAACAAGAGCGGACTCCAAGCAGACTTAATGAAGTTAGGATTTGAGAAAAAAGCCCTCGAATCCTTTAATCATGCCATTCATGAATCCTACGGAATGGTGCTCGTAACAGGGCCTACGGGATCTGGAAAAACCACTACGCTCTATTCGGCGCTGCAAGAGCTAAACAAAGTTACTGATAATATCTCCACAGCGGAAGATCCGGTGGAATATAACTTGGAAGGCGTGAACCAGGTGCAAACGCACGCGGATATTGGTCTCAACTTCGCGGCTGCCCTAAGAACTTTCATGCGGCAAGACCCTGACATCATCCTAGTGGGAGAGGTGCGAGATTTCGAAACGGCGGAAGTGGCCGTGCAAGCGGCGCTCACGGGTCACTTAGTGCTCACCACTCTGCACACCAACGATGCCCCCTCTTCCATCACTCGCTTGCTAAACATGGGAATCGAGCCCTTCCTTGTTACTGCCGCTGTAAATCTTGTTTGCGCCCAGCGCCTCGTGCGCGCGATCTGCCCGCAGTGTAAGGTGGAGCAACAAGTGCCCATTCAGCGCTTGTTAGATCTTGGTATTGATCCCGCAGCAGCAAAACAGATGAAGGCGTACAAAGGCGTGGGCTGCGCCTCTTGTGCAAATACTGGCTACTCTGGCCGTTTCGGGATTTATGAAATCATGCCCTTCACGCAGCCGCTCAAAGAGGCGGTGCTAGCGGGTGGAAATTCCCTGGAACTCAAACAAAAAGCAATGGAAGAGGGCATGCGCACCTTGCGTATGGCCGCGCTCACAAAAGTGGCAGAGGGTAGAACTACCTTGGAAGAAGCCCTCACCAGCACAGCAGCAGATTTTTAGGAGAATTTAGATGTCACAAGTAACCTTACAGCAGCTCCTTAAAGCGATGGTCGAGCAGGAAGCTTCCGATTTGCATATCACGGTGGGATCTCCACCTCAGCTTCGTATTAGCGGCGTGATGTCGAAAGTGAAAACAGATTTGCTCTCGAGCACAGATACAAAAAATCTTTGCTACGGTGTGCTCACCGATGCACAAAAAGCAGAATTTGAAGAGAAACTGGAGATCGACGTTTCTTTCGGTATTAAAAACCTAGCGCGTTTTCGGGGAAATATATTTCTCCAGCGTGGATCCGTGGCTGGAGTATTCCGCCGCATTCCTTTCGAAATTCCAGATATGGGTGCACTTGGATTGCCACAAGTGATTCGGGAAATGGTGAAAGCCCCGAACGGTCTGATTCTAGTAACGGGCCCCACAGGTTCGGGTAAATCAACAACCCTTGCCTCCATCATCGACTTTCTGAATGGCTCGGAAAGAGCGCATATCATTACTCTGGAAGATCCGATTGAATTTATTCATCCTCACAAAAACTGTGTGGTGAACCAGCGCGAAGTGGGAACAGATACTCATAGTTTCACGGCTGCGCTGAAACGTATTCTTCGCCAAGACCCTGACTATATTTTGGTGGGGGAATTGCGAGATATGGAAACCATCGAGATGGCTCTGGCCGCTGCAGAAACTGGGCACTTAGTGTTCGGAACTCTGCACACCAACTCTGCCTTACAAACGATCAATCGTCTAGTGGACGTGTTCCCGCCAGATAAACAAAACTCTGTGCGGCACCTACTCAGCTTCGTATTAATTGGTGTGATTTCACAGCAGCTACTTCCCAAAAGGAACGGCAAAGGGCGCGCTCTCGCCATGGAAGTGATGCGCACGAATAACGCAATTCGAAACCTCATCCGCGAAGAAAAATTGGAGCAAGTGTACTCTTCAATGCAAGTGGGTCAATCAGAGAGCGGCATGGTAACGATGAACCAATGTCTCCTCCGCCTCGTTCAAGAAGGAGTGATTACGGAAGATACAGCTCTGAGTTGCACCACCGTGCCAGATGAAATGCTACGCTTGATCACTTCGATGGCACCGGCCAAACCTAGAACACCTGGGCGATAAAGGATCTATAGCCAATGCCGAATTTTAAATACGAAGGGATAAAACGAAACGGTCAGAAAATGACCGGCTCGATTTCGTTGCCCAGTGAAAGTGAAGTTCGGGTATTCCTCCGTCAGCAGGGAGTGCGTCCGAGCAAGATTGAATTGGAAAGTGTTTTCAATTCAGAACTCACTCTCTTTTCGAAAAAAGTTACCGAAACAGAAGTTGCTGTGATGACAAGACAGCTGGCCGTAATGGTGGGCTCTGGTGTTCCCCTTCTTCAGGCCTTCGACATTTTGCAAGCGGGAGAAAAAAATCCCACACTGAAGGCGGGCTTGCAGAAAATCGGAGAGCAAATTAGCGGTGGTAGTCCGCTCTGGGAGGCAATGTCTCGACACAAAAAAATATTCAGCCATCTCTATGTATATCTTGTGCGTGCCGGTGAAACGGGCGGTGCTCTCGATTTGATTCTCATCCGTCTCGCAAAATATCTAGATGATAACGTGAAGTTAGTTCGAATGGTGAAGGGGGCGATGATTTATCCCGCTGCCGTTCTCACTGTAGGCTTCGGCGTAACCTTCGGATTGCTCACCTTCGTTGTGCCCCAATTTGAGCAGATGATTGTGAGCTCTGGTGGTGAATTGCCAGATCTCACCCGCATTGTTATTAACATTAGTCATTTCTGCTCGAGCAACGCCATCTTTATTCTCGGTGGCACGGTGGGCGGCGTGATGGGATTTCGGCGCTACATTAAAACCGATCAAGGCAAGCGAATCTGGCACCGCTTTTTAATCCGCACTCCCCTTTTTGGCGACATGATCATCAAGAGTTCTACAGCGCGATTTACTAGAACGCTCGGCACCATGCTCACCTCAGGGGTAAACCTCATCGATGCTATCGAGATTTGTAAGATGACGATCGACAATACCGTTATCGAGGATGCGCTTGCACACGTGAAGGAAGAGATTTCTGCCGGTAAAACCATGGCTGGTCCTTTAGCACAAGCTAAGCTATTTCCCTCGATGGTTATTCAGATGATCAACGTGGGAGAAAATACAGGTACCCTCGATCAGATGTTAATTAAGGTGGCCGATTTCTATGAGGCGGAGGTAGAGGCTCTGGTGGGCAACTTGTCGAAACTGATCGAGCCAGTTGTTCTAGTGCTACTCGGTGGAATCGTGGGATTCATTCTTATCGCAATGTATCTTCCCGTCTTTAACCTTGCAGGAGCCACCAGTGGACCAAAAGGTGAATAAGGGCCCAGACTTTAATTCTGATGAGGCCCCCAGCCTCATCAATCGGCTTGAGCTTTTCATCCTGGCGCGACTAGTTCTGCTCTGTTTGGTATTAACCACCACAATTTTTTTAAAGCAAGAAGTGCTGGGGGTAGATTCCGTAAAACAAATCTATACCGCTCTGGCACTTTCCTTCTTTTTATCTTTTTTGCACTTAAGCTTCTGGGAAGATATCAAAAAGATTCGTCTATTCTTTATCTACCAGCTCGTGTACGACATCCTACTCACTAGCTATTTAGTTTATTTAACAGGCCTCAATGAAAGTATTTTCCTCTTTCTCTACATACTAAATGTGATCTTTGCTGCAATTGTGTACCAAACTTTGGGTGCACTCTCCATCGCTGCTATTGCCGGGCTTTTCTATGGCATGATTTGTATCAACAATATCAGCGATACTTCTAGTGCCAGGGCCTGGTATGACCTTGGCTATAATGAGCTCTTCCTTCTAGTTACCGCACTTTTGGCGGGTCAACTTGCTGAAGAATTCCGTAGGCAAACGGAACTCCTGCAGTCACAGAAAGAAAATTTAAATCGCCTGGAACAGCTCCATTCCCTACTGCTCAATAATATTCCCGTAGGCATCATCGTGGCAGACCAGGAAGGCCTCGTTGAATCGATGAATAATGCTTCCTTGCAAATGCTGGAAGTGGAAAGTGTGAAAGAGCATATTCACTACTTTGATATTATTCCTACGATCAAGGGCGTGCCAGAAAATTGGAATAAACTGCCATCGCGAAAAAAAGTGCGCTATCAAATTGAGCACCTCACGAAAAACGGAAGAAAAAAAATCCTCTCGCTTCAGGTAGTGAAGCAAAGCCTACAAAACACAAGAAATCTTTTCATCTTGGTTCTTCAAGATATTTCTGAACTCCTAGATTTGGAATCAAAACTAGCCTTTGAATCCAACCTCTCCGCTACAGGCCAACTCGCAGCAGGTATTGCCCACGAAATTAGAAATCCGCTCGCCTCGATCTCGGGCTCCATTGAAATGCTCAATGCACACTTGAAACCAGAGAATGAAGAAGATAAAAAACTCATCGCGATCGCCCTTCGAGAAACAAAGCGGCTCAATCAGCTCATTACCGGATTTTTGGAATATGCAAAGCCCAAGGAAAATATCGCAGAAGTATTCTCTCTAAAGACCAAGCTTAGTGAAGTGGCAGATGCAGTAAAAACGAGATTGAAAGAAGGCGCCTCGATAGAATTCCTAGTGGATATTCCAGAAAGCACCAAAATCTTGGCAGACTCCGAAAAGTTAAAACAGGTATTATTCAACCTATTCATCAACTCCCTTGAGGCAGCAAAAGACAAATCCACTACCATTCAGATTAAAGCCACTACGGAAGCGCAGGAAGTAATCATTGATATTATTGATGATGGACCAGGCATTCCCCCAGAGATTCGCGGCAAAATTTTCGATCCTTTTTTTACCACAAAGAGCACGGGCACTGGTCTGGGATTGAGCACTGTGGCCCAAATCATTAAGGCTGCAAAAGGCTCGATCTACTTAGTGCAAAGAGAATCTGGAACTCAATTCCAGATTCACTTGCCTGCTGCTGAGGCTGAACTCACATGACAATCGCACTCAAAGATATTTCGATCTTAGTAGTAGACGATGAACAATCGATTCGAGAGTTTCTTGAGATCATGCTTCGTCGCGAGGGAGCAAAAGTTTCTACTGCAGCCTCGGGCAATGAGGCATTGGAACAATTACAGAAAAATGAGATCCAATTGGTAGTAACCGATATCTCCATGCCGGGCATGACTGGGATTGAACTCCTCACGCAAATACGACAGCGACACCCCCACGTTGCCATCATCGTGATGACCGCATTTGGCTCAGCAGAATCTGCCGTAGCGGCCATGAAGCTCGGCGCCATTGATTATCTCACGAAACCCTTTGAAATCGAGGAAATGAAAATCTCCATTCAAAGTGCCCTAAGAAGCTTGGCGCTGGAAACGGAGAACCGCAATCTTCGCTCCGAGCTGAAAAAAAGTTTCTCCGTGAATAATATGATCGGAAACTCTCCAGCGATGCAGGTAGTATTCGATCTCATCGATAAAGTGGCGAGCACCAAAGCGAATATTATGATTCTTGGGGAGAGCGGAACTGGTAAAGAATTAGTAGCGCATGCGATTCATCGAAGCCATGCCGAACCACAATCGCCCTTTATGGTGATCAATTGCGCCGCTGTTCCTGAACAGCTTTTTGAGAGCGAACTCTTCGGACACAAACGTGGATCCTTCACTGGTGCTGTGGCGGATAAGAAGGGCCTACTGGAGCTCGCCAATAAGGGCACGCTCTTCTTAGATGAAGTGGGTGACATACCACTTCCATTTCAGGTAAAGCTTTTGCGAGTGATTCAGCAGCGCTGCTTCAAACCTGTTGGGGGCACAGAAGATGTGCAGATGGATGTGCGCATCATTTGCGCCACCAATAAAAATCTTGAAGAGGAAGTGCAACAGGGAAAATTTCGCGAAGATCTCTTTTACCGATTAAATGTGATTCAAATTAAAATGCCTCCACTACGGGAACGCAAAGAAGATATTTCGCTGCTCGCGAACCATTTTTTAACGAAATTTCGTCTGGCAATGGGAAAATCTGTGCAATCAATCAGTGTTGAGGCAATGAGCTTTCTCGAAAATTATAGCTTTCCAGGCAATGTGCGAGAATTGGAAAATATTTTAGAAAGAGCGGTTGCACTCGAAACGAAATCTGCCATTTTTCCAGAGAGTCTACCGAGCAAACTGATTCATGAAACGATTAATTCTTTACCAACTCCTGTAAAAAAAGCGACGGAAACAGCGAAGTCAGGAATTACCGAACAGTTCAACCTCGAAAAAGGAGTAGAGGCCTACGAACGAGACCATATCTTAAAAGCGCTTGATCAAACGGGCGGCGTGAAAAAACGAGCGGCAGAAATATTGGGTATTAGCTTTCGTAGCCTTCGATATAGAATTGATAAATATGGCATTGCGGATCCTAACCCTGAGGAATCAGATTAGATGCATTCACTAAAAAAAATGCGCTCTTACCTGCTCTACGGCACCGAAGCCTTCACCCTCATCGAACTCATGGTGGTGGTAGGAATTATCGGCTTGCTCGCAATGATCGCAATTCCCGCCTTTAGTCGCTACCAGGCCAAGGCCCGCCAATCAGAGGCAAAAATAGGATTAGGAGGAGTATTCACGGCGGAGAAATCTTTCATGAGTGAATATAGCGCCTATGTGAGTAGCATGAATGCGATCGGTTATTCGCCTGAAGGCCAAAAGCGAAACTACGACGTAGGCTTTGCCGACAATACTACAAATGCCCCCACTTATGCTTTTATTGGCTTTTTAGGCGAAACAGACATCCCAGACTATGCCAGCATCAACAATACTATGACCTGTACTGGCTCCGCGGATACCCTTGGTAGCCTTACTGCGGTGGACGGCCAGAGCTTCAATGCAGCCGCCACGGGCTGTATTATCAACCAGGGTGGCAACTTTGACACATGGACGATGGACGACCAGAAGCATCTCAGCAATGTGACCACCGGCTACTAAAAGTGACACTTTTTGTCAGCAACTGCCGCTTAGCGGCAGACAATTTTTGTCACCCACCCACCATGGCAGAGTCAAGTACCTGAATTTACAGGAAAATAATTATGGCATGGCGCTTGCTTAGTAGCTTATAAGACAAACTTGAGGAGAGGGAACAAACTATGAAAAACTATACTATTATTCGAAACAACGCCGGCTTCACCCTGATCGAACTTATGGTGGTGGTTGGAATTATCGGTATCTTGGCAATGGTGGCCATCCCGAACTTCTCCCGATACCAAGCAAAAGCACGTCAATCGGAAGCAAAAATTGCGCTTTCGGGTGTCTACACTGCAGAAAAATCTTTTATGAGCGAATACTCTGCCTACTACTCCAGCATGAACGCTATCGGTTATTCGCCTGAAGGCCAAAAGCGTAACTATATCGTAGGATTTGCGGATGCTACAACAAATACGGCAACTGGTTCTGTTATCGGTTACTTGGGCGCTACTGACGTACCAAGTTATGCAGCCGCGAACAACACCATGACTTGTACCACTGGTCCAGCGCTTGCTGCCGCAGTTACCTTGTCGAATACGAACGGTCAGAACTTCAATGCTGGTGCTGCTGGATGTATTAAAAACAATGGCTCCATTTCCGATATCTGGAGCATGACTGATGGTAAAATCTTGAGCAACCTTTCCGTAGGTTTCTAAGGGATACTATGCGCCGCTCGCTACTTGCCTCTCTCTCCTTTCTTGTGTTTATCACTGGAATGCAGGAGCTAGTGCCGCAAAAAAATGTGCTCGAAGGAATTAGTTTCAAGTTTAACGAGGGTGTCCCCAGCTTTAAGGGGGACACCCTTTCTTTTATTAGCTTCGGATACCCACACTTAATCACCAACTTACTCTGGCTACGATTTCTGCAGGCCACTCCAACCACTAAGGTTCCAAAGGGCGAAACAAGCTGGATCTACTACGACCTAAACACCATCCTAGATCTCGACCCCTACTTTTTACCGGCCGTACATCAAGGGGGAATATTTCTTTCCATAATCACTGAAGATAAAGAAGGCGCGCGACTGCTGTTTGAAAAGGGAACTCGCCTATTCCCCAATGATTGGCGAACCCGGGCTTACCTGGCCTATCATTACGATTGGGAGCTTGGGAATAAAGCGAAGGCTGGAGAGAATTACCTGATTGGCTCAAAGTTGCCCAATGCCCCCATTATACTGGGGCTGCTGGCGGCTCGCTTTTCGGCCGATCAAAATAACATGGACGCAGGCATCGCAGTCCTGGATGATTTAATTCAGCAAACAAAAAATCCATTAGCTAGAGAACATTTCCTAAAAAAGAGAAAAGCACTTGAGCATGGGAGGCAGCGATGACGGCAGCGATCGAATTTTTAGCGCTTTCTAAAACATATCGAGAAGGCTTCTGGGGCACAAAGGCCCAAGCAGTAAAGGAGATTAGCTTCACCGTTAATCCAGGGCAAATTTTTGGTTTTTTGGGTGCGAATGGCGCCGGAAAAACTACCTGTATAAAAATCTTGATGGGACTGCAGTTTGCCACCGGAGGAAAATCTCTTTTATTTGGAAGAAACTCAGAAGAAAAATCAGCTCGCGCTAACGTGGGATACCTGCCTGAGCGTCCATACTTTCATGAAAACCTCACAGCCAATGAGTTTCTAAATTTTCACCGTAAATTAGCGAAAAATGGTGGTCGCTCCGGCAAAAGAACAAATGAGGAGCTTCTAAAAATTGCGGGCCTAACGGTGACTCCCAATAAACTGCTGCGAAGCTTTTCAAAAGGTATGCTGCAGAGACTTGGAATTGCCCAAACACTTCTTCATGACCCCGACCTCATCATACTCGATGAGCCAATGAGCGGATTGGATCCGATTGGACGCAGAGACATTCGAAATTTAATTCTAGACCTCGCCCATCACGGTAAAACTATTTTTTTTAGCACTCATATTTTGGGCGACGCAGAAAGCTTGTGTAACGAGATTGCCTTCCTGGAAAAAGGTGTTTTGAAATATACAGGCAAGCTTTCTCCGCTTCTAGCGGGCAACGCAGAGGAAATCGAAATCGTCTATTCGGGTGAGCCTATAGATAATTCTAAGAAGGCCGGAGACAACTGGAAAATCAACGTAAAAGATGAGGCAGCGTCAAAGGCATTAATACAAGAAATTTGGCGAAGAGGTGGCTCACTTAAAAGCTGCATCCGTGCACAAAAAAATCTAGAAGAAGCTCTGTACGGAGGATCAAGATAATGCGCTCCATAAGCTCCATCAGTATAGCCACATTTAAGGGATTTGTTCGCGATCGTATCCTTTACGGGGTTTTGCTTTTCGCCGTTCTATTTCTTGGATTTTCCTATACTCTTTCCATGCTCACCATTATCGAAGAGCGCAAAATTCTACTCGACTTTGGACTTTCTGCAATTTCCATTTCCGGCATGATTCTAGGTATTTTTTTGGGAGTAGTTTCGATCGCAAAGGAAATTGAAAATAGAACGATTTATACAATCATTTCCAAGCCCCTCTCTCGAACGGAGTATGTGATCGGCAAATATCTCGGCGCTCTAGCCATTCTTGCCATCGTGCACGTGCTCCTATCCACAACTCTGGTTGGTGTAACGAAGCTTCTCGACGAAGGCTTACCCAGCGGACTCCCCGATTGCTTTCTTTTGCTATTTTGTGAGAGCGCCATTCTCCTAGCAATCGCAAGTTTCTTTTCCGTTTTTACGAATAGTTTTCTAGCAGGTACTTTTAGCTTCACTATTTTCTTAGTGGGAAGAAGCAATACGGCATTGAACGCGCTCGCACAAAAATCCCAGAGCCATGTATTATCTGGAATATTTAAATTTGTGTATTGGGCTTCGCCTAATTTGGAACGTTTTAATATTCGAGATCTTGTGGCCTATGGGAAGCCATATCCACACGAAATGATCTCGAGGGGATTGATTTACTGCATATTGTATATCTGCTTTTCTATTAGCCTAGCCTCGTGGACTCTTAGTAGAAAAGACCTTCCATGATTAGGCGATATCTACATCATGTTATCGCACTATTAATCTTAGCCGGTATAGGCATCGCCAATTTGAATCTAAATTTCGCTTATACTAACGACCCTGATCGTTATTACCATTTTGCAATCAGCCGGCAGATGAAAGAAACTGGGAAACTATATGTCCGCGAGATTCCGCAAATAAAGGGAATCCACTGGGATGAATATTTTCCCGACAAAGAGTTCCTATTTCATCAATTCACGGGCCTTGGCTATCGGATCGGCGGAGAAAACGGAGCGCTAGTTATAATTTGCTCCTCGCCTAAAACTGATTGAATCTGCAAAAGAATTTATTGCGCCTGCTCAGAATTTGAAGATCGGAAGAGCGTCGTGTA
>CAIPTA010000129.1 GCA_903867855.1 Oligoflexia bacterium
AATCACCAATCCCTCCCGGGCTCTAACTCTACGCGCCCTTCCGGGACTAACTCTTCGTGCCCTTCCAGCATCCTGTTTCACGGTTTATCTTGATTTCTTGTTCCTGGCATAAAAAGCACGTAACCGCGCTCAAATAAATACTTTTCAATGGCGGGCAGGTCGTTTGGATCCAAGGTAACATCAATATCCTTGTGCGCGCCGATATATTCGCCTTTCATCAAAGAAATATTCATTCCTCCGTCAAGTTGCCAAGAATTATGACTGTTCTTAACTCGAAAAAAAGAAACAATTCACCCTTGTAGGCATTTTCCACATGAATTTTAATCATGATGCTACGTTTTTTATACGCGCTCAGGTAAGCATCAATCGGCATCAGGAATGGATCAAAGTAGCTGATTTGGGTATTTATGTTTTCAGTGGCTGCGGCCAGCATAAAGTTAAGCGCATGCTCGATACCGTGTTGAACCTTGTCGTTGAAGCCACGGATTTTGTCGTTCTCTATGATACGAACAGGCTTTTCTTGCATCGTTAACTCGTTTTTGGAAGGAGGGAATCAATTAATCTTCGCAGCTGCTCGGGAGGGAACGGCTTTGTTACGATACCGTTGGCTCCTGCTGCGGTCATTTTCGCTTTCATTTCCGGGCTCGACTCTGTAGTGATCATGATGATGGGCAGGGTGGGGAATTTTGCTTTAATCACCTTAACCAATTCGATCCCAGAAATTTCCGGCATGTTCACGTCACTTAGCACCAGGTGAACTCCACCAGCGGCGATCGCCTGCAAGGCCTCGCGTGCGCTAGCGGCTTCTAACACGGTTGCGGTATCGTAGCCTGCTTGTCGTAGCGATTTCACTACGATCATTCTCATTGTAGCAGAGTCATCAACTACCAATACATTCATGACTATTACCCACCTCTAGTAGCAATTCTATCTTAGTTTCTTAATTCTTTAAACATTCTTAATGCTTATACCGAAGACTTCTATGGAGGTAATCGTGGCTGAGAAATGGCAAGAGAATAAGCAAGTATTCTTCTGGGAGAAGATTGCCTTTCGCATTGCTGTTGCCTTCATTTTACCTCTGCTAGTAAGCTACTATGCGGTTTTCTCTGTTTCTAATACGCATGCTGATCTCGAGGCCGCAAAGGATTCTTTGAATCAGCGCTGGACTGAAATGCGAAGTTTCGAAAGTGGCTCAGAGCTAAAAATTTCCCAAATTCACAACGGATTGCAATCCTTCTTATATGACCCTCAGCCAGATACCTTCGCTAATTTACAGCAGAACTTGCAGTCGTTTAAAAACATTTTAAAAAATTCGCGAAACAACTCAGAAAAGATTTTCGTAGAAAATGAAATGCCCGTGGATATGGGGCTCTTGCGTTTTTATTCGGCACTCGATGCTCTAGATAGAAACCTAGATAAAACAGTGGATCGCCTTTCTGATAGTTTGAGACGCAAAAACTCTATCGAAGCGCGCGTGATTAAAAAAGAAGTGGAGCAAATGCTCCTAGATATTGATGCAAACCTACACAGGCTTTCTGCTTATCAGGATCTTATCTTTTCAAAGCTCACGGATAGAGTTACGGATAAGGAACGTAAAACAAATAATGCCGTGAACTTCTATTTAATGGTTGTGCTTGTGATCGGTGTGGGTGCCTGCGTGATGCTCACCTACGGAATTGTTTCCCCAGTGCGACAAGTATTGATGCGCTTCCGAGATATCGCTTCGGGAACAAGTGATTTGAATCGACGAGTGCGTACCAAATCCAAGGGTGAAATGGGCGAGCTTGCCTACTGGATGAATATTTTCCTAGATAAGACGCAACAAATTATTGATACCATCGCTAATGCAAGCCAAGTAATTCATCGCAGCACAGATGAAGTTAGCACTCATACCTATAAAATGAATCTATCTGTTGTGGCTATTAATCGTAGCATGACAGAGCAGTCCATGAGCTTAGATGATTGCACTAGCTCTGTTGGATCCATTGATGATCTGATTCAGGCTTCCAGCGACAGTACGAGGCAGGCTTCGAGTCTCTCTAAGATCGCGATGGATCGTGCGCTACAAGGTGGAGCCTCTGTACATGAGACTGTAGAGGCGATGATTAAGATTGAAGAGTCAGCTAGAAAAATCGAGCTACTCGTGAGTTCAATCAATGAAATCGCTTCGCAGACGAATCTATTGGCCATTAACGCTGCCATCGAGGCAACTAAGGCTGGCGAGCATGGTAAAGGTTTCGCCGTGGTTGCAGAAGAAGTGCGTAAGCTTGCCGAACGCGCGCGAAAGCTCACCGCAGAGGTGAATGTTCTCATCAATGAATCTGGATCGAGAGTGAAAACTGGGGTGAGCCTGGCTCGTGCAGCCGGAGTATCGCTAGATGGAATTATTAAAGATGTAGAGGCCGTATCTTCGCTTATTCAACGAATTGCTTCATCTACTCAAAAGCAGACGGAAACTTCAACCATGGTTTTGGAAGGTATGCGCAAGGTTAGTGAATCTGTGCGTCTGAGCCTCCAAGATGTAAAAGAGGTGAGTCATGCGGCAACCTTCACAAATCTTGAAGTGACAAAACTAGAGGCGCTGGTAGGACAATTGAATCAAATCGTGGGCGAATTCCGCGATCCTAGTCAAGGGCATTCCTACCAACATAGTGAGCCTTTGCCTGTTAGAAATATTTCAACCACGCTTAATGACAGCCATGTTGATTTTTCTGAGGAGCCTACAGTACCGCTCCATATGCCGGGAATTCCAATGCCGGAAATCAAGAAAGTGCCACCCCCTTCTTTGCCCTCACTACCGCCTGGAGCCGACATTCAAAATGAAGAGGATGAAAAAAAGGAGGTAGCGTGAGCCAGAAGGGACTACTCCTCTTTGAACTTGCAGGCCATGAGTTTGGTATCGACCTCGGATTAGTAGAGGAAGTGGTGCCCGCCAATGTGGTTTCTCAGGTGCCAAATGCTCCCTATTTTTTTCTAGGTCTCTCTGCCATTCGCGGACGAATCCTCAGCGTGATCGATAGTGCAAAACGATATGATATTGGTCCTGCCTTAAATCGCTATTTTCTAGTTTGTAAGGTGCGAGGTAACTCTACTGCTCTCACCATTGATCGACCTTCGATTGCGGGAACCCTACACTTAAGACAGCTCTCGATC
>CAIPTA010000130.1 GCA_903867855.1 Oligoflexia bacterium
CACGTAAAGCGGCCATCGTAGGTTTTAAGAATGGTGTTCTTGGTGGAGAGGTAAAGCGGCCAGCCTTTCATCAAGGCATAGTTGAAGCAAGAGCGGGCGAATCCAATGATGGATTCTTCCGTATTATACATCGCCATCGCCACGCCATCGCCGGTAAAATTGTACACTTCCCAGCTTTGCTCTGGGGAGCCATCTGAAGGTGTGAAGCTCATTTTCAGAGTGCCTTTACCTTTAATGCGTACATCGGTAGCACGATATTGATCGCCGAATGCATGACGGCCGATCACGATCGGATGAGTCCAGTTTGGCACAAGGCGCGGAACATTTTTGCAAATAATGGGCTCACGAAATACGGTGCCATCTAAAATATTGCGGATGGTGCCGTTTGGCGATTTCCACATCTTTTTTAGGTTAAATTCTTTTACACGCGCTTCATCCGGCGTGATCGTGGCGCACTTGATGCCCACTTGGTATTGCTTGATAGCGTTGGCGGCATCAACGGTTACTTTGTCTTCAGTTTTATCGCGATTTTCGATGCCTAAATCGAAATACTTTAGCTCGATATCAAGGTAGGGGAGAATGAGTTTTTTCTTGATGAAATCCCAGATAACGCGGGTCATCTCATCGCCGTCCATTTCAACCACTGGATTTGCTACTTTGATCTTTTTCATCTGCATTTCTCCTATTTTCGCTCCCTATAGTGATAAAATTAATTAGCTGATTTTTAAAGGATTCTTTTTGTTTTTTTTGCGCTAAAATTTAGCTTCATGAGAGAAAAACTAAGTTCTTTTTTTTATTCCGCCATTACGGGATTGATTGCCGGATTGGCTGTAAGTATTTTTTTGTTTTTGCTCGGCCGCGTCACCGGTTTACACGGTAAATACCCTGCGATGATCTTTACTTTGCCCTTCGTGGGTGTGTTGATTGCTTTTTTTTACCATCGCTATGATGAAGGATGTGGTGCAGGTAATGCACTCGTGCTGGATACAATTCACAAAGACGATGCCGTGATTCCCTTACGCATGGCGCCTTTTGTGTTGATTTCTACCTTACTTTCTCATCTTGGTGGAGGCTCTGTGGGACGCGAAGGCACTGCAGTGCAGATGAGTGCTTCGTTAAGCGATCAATTTGCTCGAATCTTGAAGCTGGATCGACCCAATAGACGAGCACTCGTACTAGTTGGTGTTGGCGCTGGCTTCGCTGCTGCGTTTGGTACTCCTATAGCAGGCGCTATGTTCGGGTTGGAAGTAATTGCAGTGGGTTCTTTCGAATGGACTCTTTGCGCAGAAGCCTTGATCGCGGCCTATGCCGCTTACTATTGCACCCATCTTCTTGGCATTGTGCACACGAAATATCCCACTCCTGAGATTTTACCATGGCAATCGATGCTTCCATTTCTGCTGGCCATTGCCGCGCTTAGCTTCGGGGTGGCGGCTCAAGCCTTTGTAACGAGCACCCACTTTTTAGAAAAGAAGTTCAAAAAATGGATTCGTGTTCCCGAACTTAGAGCTTTTCTTGTTGGCTGTCTTTTGGTGGCTTTATTTCGCTGGGAGGGCAGTGGACGTTTCGAGGGTCTTGGCTTTCAAGAAATTTTTCATTCCTTTTCTTTTTCTGAATCGCTCAACGTGCCCCTGATGAAAGGGGGATTCACGGCTCTGACATTGAGCGGCGGATTCAAGGGGGGCGAATTTATTCCGTTGGTTTTCATTGGTACTACTTTGGGGAGTTTTCTTGCTCCACTTTTACAGTTACCGATTTCTAGCGTTGCGGCGCTCGGACTCACCGCTTGTTTCGGTGCAGTTGCGAATACCCCACTCACCGCAGCACTCTTGCTTGGCGAGAGTTTTGGTTGGAAATTTTTTCCCTATGCGCTCTTTGTTTCCTACCTAGCGTATTTTGTTACGGGCGAGCAGGGTATTTATAGAGGCCAGCGCATCCATCGCAGAAAGCCAATCACGCTCTTGATTCAATGGTGGAAGGCTCGTAAGAACTATTGACCCAGTCTTTGTTTCTCTGCCTCGAAATATCTCACCACGGCAAACGCGAGATTTCCGATATAGCCATTGATTTGTCGAAGTTGTGCGAGCAGATCAAGGTGCATACTTGAAGTTTCAATGGATTCCCTCGTGCCTTGGTTCAATCGGCCGATATGTTTTTCTTTGAGATGAGTTTCAATCGTGAGCAGGTGTGTGCAGTGACGAAGCACTTTGCGAGCAATCTCTTCATTTTGTGAAGAATAAGCCACCAACGCCAAATTGAAGTTTTCACAAACTTTCGCATGGAAATCTTGGATCTCTATCCATCCTTGAGGACTAAACTGATAGCCCCCACTGAATTTTTTTCGCGCGAGCGGAAGAATATCGCGGATCACAAGATCCGCCACGTTTTCGATATCGTTGGAAAGCGAGATGAGTTCCACTTGACGATCTGCCTGCTGTCGATTCACCGCTTCCAAGCTGATTTTTGCCAGATAGAAACGAATCTCCCGGTTGAGAATGTCAATTTTATCATCGCGCTCTTCTAGGTCTGCGATCATATCAAGATCATTCTTGCCCATGGCAGGCAGCACATCTTTTACAATATCATTTACCATATCTGCCATGCGCAGGAACTCGCGCTGCGCATTTCCGAAAGCAAGGGCTGGTGTTTCGATCGAGTCAGGATCTAGGTATTTGGGTCCAAATCGGTTTTTTTCCGTAGAGGGCACATAGTGTTTGCGAATCAGATTGGCTGTTACGCCAAGCAAGGGGAGGAAGAGCAGCGCATTCAAAATATTAAAGATGGAATGGGCATTCGCGATAGCGCGATTCGGGCGAGCATCAATCCACTGCACATAATTTAAAAAATAGGGGATGAGGGGATAGACGATGATTACGCCGCAAATTTTAAATACTGCGTGAGCAATGGCGACGCGACGTCCTTCGGCGCTGCCCTTCGTGCTGGTGAGAAAAATCGGTGTGATAGTGGCCCCAATATTCGCTCCCAACAAGAGCGGCATGGCGAGGCTGAGACTCAGCGTATTACTAGAGGCCAAGGCGATGAGCAAGCCCACCATCGGTGCAGTGCCCTGCATGATCACCGTGAGCAAAATGCCGAGGAGCAAGCCTTCCAGTTGGTTGTGACTCATGCGTTCTAGGAGATAATGGAAATCTTCTGAGCTGCGAAGTGGAATAGTGGCATCTTCCATGAGCTTCATGCCAAGAAAGAGAAGTCCAAAACCTAATATTGTTTGACCAATATATCGATTGCGGCGTTTGCGCATCAATAACTGAATCATCATACCAACGGCAACTACGGCCAAAGCATAGGCAGGCAAATGAAAGCTGATGAGCTGCACGGTAATTGTGGTGCCGATGGCAGCCCCTAGTAAAACGGCCATCGCTTGGGTGAGCGACATGAGTGAATTCGAAGCAAAACCGGCCACCATTACCGTGGCAGCGCTGGCAGACTGCAAAATCAGGGTGACGAAAATCCCAGAGAAGAGCGCGATGATCCTATTCTTTGACAGAGCAAAGACGATCGCACGCAACTTATCACCAGCGATCAATTGGAGGCCTTCTCTCGTAAGCGAAAGCCCGTGCATAAAAATGGCTAAGCCCCCAAGGAGGGCTGAAATATCGAAAAAACTCAAATGGCGCTCTTTTTCTCAACAGCCTTGCGGAAATCTTTTCCAGGCTTAAATTTTGGCAGCAGGATCTCCGGCACGCGGATTTCTTCCCCTGTATGCGGATTATAGCCATTACGGGCCTTCCGTTTCAGTAAAGAAAAGGTGCCAAAGCCAGAAAGAGTCACATCCTCTCCACTGGCAACTTTGGATTCAATCAACTCCAGAGCCATGTTCACCACGGTTTCTAGGTCTGTTTTGAGGAGCCTAGTTTTCGGTGCGAGCTGATCAATGAGATCCTTTTTGTTCATTCTCTTAGTGTAAAAGCTTTTTTGCTCCTGTCAACGTGTAGCACTTTTTCTTGTCTTAGGATTTCAAGGTGTTACAATTTTAGGGTGGCAGCAGGGATGCTGCTAGCGTTGAAATGAATGTGAAAAGGAGTTCGTCGTCATGACCAAAGCAGATCTTGTGAATATCATCGCAGAAAAAGCGAAGCTGCAACACAAACAGTCGGAAGTGATTGTTAACTTGGTATTCGACATGATGATCAATGCCTTAAAATCCAATGATCGTATTGAGATTCGTGGATTTGGTTCTTTCGTGAATCGCGAGTATGGTGCCTACCAAGGTCGTAATCCAAAAACTGGCCAAGTGGTGAATGTGGCTCCGAAGCGAGTGCCTTTTTTCAAAGTGGGCAAAGAGCTCAAAGAGATGGTGGACTATCCAAAGGGTCGCCCAGCCGCCGGTGGTTCAGTTTAAATTCATCGTTACGCTGGATAGATTTGGCCCATGTTCGACCCAATTGATCCAAATCTTGCCGTCACATTTGTAAATCTACTTGTTCCCCAATCCTTTATTGATGCTGAAAAGTGGTTAAGGCCTAGCAGCGAGTATTTTTTTAGTGGCAGCGTGCTGCGCGGAGTGAATTTGCTCTCCGCCTTTAAAGATAGCCACGCCAAGGCGATGCGCGAACTCGATGCGGTGGAATATTTGCCAGGAACAATTGTTTCGATTTCTGAAGATTCGATGATTGTAGGCGTATCCGATAAACTCTTGCTCAATAAAAAAACTCATATTTATTCTGATCGCTTGGCTGTGGCACTGAAGCGGGATGCGCAAGGAGTATATGTGGCGCGGATCGAGCATCTCCCTATTCAAGAAGAGCGAGACAAGCTAAAAAAATTTGTGCAAAGTGCAGGACCAAAACAAGGGATATAGGCAGTCTTAAGATGCTTACCCATCATGGAATGTGCAGTTGTAGTGATTCCTCACAGATGTGTCCATTTTGATACATCTGGCTTTCATTCAATATCATTGAATTTTATTTATGGCATAGAGCCTGCGTTACTCTTTGTACGATTTTAAACAACGATGCGAGGGTAATTTATGAAATTTTCTATGCTGATTTTGTCTCTATCTATGATTTTCCAGCTTTCGGCTTTTGCTGCTCCGAGTGATGGGCTTGAAGTTGGCTCTAGATTTCTTGTTCAAGCAAATTCACCGAGTGGTTTAGTGTACAGGATTGTTAGTATTGTCGGTTTTGCCAAAGATGGTGATCTCTTTGTGTCTGGAATGAATGGTGATCCATCCGCCGGACTAGATCGCATTCCCGCCAATATGGCAAGATTACCGCTGCTAGCAAAGGATTGTGAACATGAGTTTTGCACCAATGATCAAGTTATCGTTGGTGGTTTAAATGGCGCGTCTAAGGCAAGTATTTTATATATTGATCATGATAAGAAAGAGGCAATTGTTGCATTGAATACTTGGGCTAATTATCTCCAAAGGATTCCACTTTCCGATATTCTTTCTGTGCCTAGTTATGGCCCTAAAACCGCTGTAATCGAAGGATCTGCATTTAGTAGGAAAGATGAGCTAAAGGAGCATCTGCCAGCTTTTGATGCTGCCAAATCCTTAAGCGTATCTACGGAAGCGACTGGAAAATAATTTATCTTTCCTTACCTAAAAAGCGAACAGAGATAATCTGTTCGCTTTTTTTATTTTTTCAAGCAATGGGCAGCGTCTCTTATTTTTCTGCCATTAAAAACAAGGAGAATTCTCACTTCAAGTTCACTCGTGGCGCAAAGCTTTGATGTGTTTTTGGGCGCCACAAGTGTGAAATGCGTTTCATCTATTTCCAAGTAACTTGGCGCATGCATCCTTTTAGTTTGCTCTTCCAGCAGGGGCACAACTTCATCAAAGGTTCCAGAAAAGGCATGCTTCTGCAGTTCCCCCTGGAGAGAATACGCAGTGGGCGTATTCGGCTCTATTTCTGATCGGATTCTTTTATTGAGGCTTAGCCATTTTCTTTCTATAAAAGGGAACTTTACTTTTGCTTCGGCAGTCGAAATTCTTGTCCAACTTTGATCGCCAAGCGTGAGCGAGGCTGGCCGAGAGAAAACAAAATCCGACTGCGGCACAATTCGATGACAGGCCACGCAGGATTGGGTACTTGTTTTGGGGTCCTCGTCAAAGAGATAGCCTTGCCCATCGAAAAGCGCATAGCCCCAGCCATTCGTATCCTTATACTTTACATGATCTTTCACCATGAGTTGAAAGCGCTTCGCGCTCGAAGGTACTTTGGAGCTGGTAAAGGCGGGATCGGCCTCGGTTTTGATACCTACTTTCCCAAAGATGGCTCCGTCGGGATAGGAAGGGATCATTTTTTTCATGGCATTCCAAGCAATATCGTTCGCATAAGTGAAGCGTAGCTCGCCAGAGTCCTCCCTATATCGCACTGTGACCAAGTGCCATACACTCGCAAAATCTGGGTGATCCGCAAGGCTGATTTCATTCATCGATGCAAGGCGATGGGCCCCGGTGGAAAGATCGAAATAAGCGAACGCACTCTGGCTAATAAAAATCATAACCAAAATTAGCTTCCATCCAATCTGAATCATCTAGTGCACCTCTCCAGGAAGACTAAAGCATTCATTGCAGAAAAAAAAGGAAATGCCGTTCTTTTTGACAGGAAGCAGCTTGGGACTCGGCCTATTTACATGTAAATTATCAATGCGATGTCCTTAGTGAACTCTACTATTTTTTCTTTCTTCCTCCTTTTTGCGCTTTCAGGCCGAGCTGATGCGAAGCATTTTGCTAACCTAAAGTTTGCCAATATTGATCCTGCGAAGATCCAAGAATCTAGCACGAATGAAATTGAGCTTTTGGAGTACCGGGAAGCTCGCCCACCGGAAGTTACAGTAACTTGTGCTGGGAAAGTGGAGTATTGCAAGCTCGACGATTTAGCCTGCAGCAAAGTAATTCAATTAAAATTAAAAGCCGGAGCTACAAGTAGCCAAAAAAATAAGCTGGAGTTTCAATGTGAAGGTTCGGAGCCGGAGAGCGTAACGCTGAATCTTTTAGGGAAGCGATTCCCATCCTTTGAGTTGAGTGGTAGTTCCACCGTGAACGCTAACTTTATTCTCTCTCCAGAAACTATTGGCCCGCACAACGTAAATCTTGTCGAAGGAGATGGGAACCTACTTATTTTAGGTCCAAAGGGGCAAATTGTTTTTTATCGAAGCTTACCGTTTCCGGCTACCGACTTCCGCGTGCATCATATCCATGGAAAGATTTTCTATTCGTATCAGCAGACGAAGGAGGGGAGTATCAATCTCAGCTCCTCGGGAGTTCGCTATATTTTAAATTCTGACTTCGAAGTAATTAAGAAGTTGCCAATGCAAACAGATATTCATGAGTTTCTTTTGCTAAGTCTAGATGATTATTTCGTGATGGAGTATTCCACCAAAAAAGATCGCTCGGGAGTTTGCTATGTAGATCCAATCATTCGGCATTTTAAAAATGGGAAAAAAATATTTGAGTTGGGTGCCAAAGAACTTTTGAGTTGGGGAATTATTGGCGGTTCTCATTATCAAATTGAGTACAAGGGCCATGAATGCAAGCAGCCAGTGCATACAAATTCTCTGCAGTTGATTGATTCTCAGCATTTATTCATCAGTACCGCGTATTCGTTTTTACTATTTAATTTGGAAACTAGAAAAGTAGAGTGGATATTTGGCGGCACTGACACTCAGTTTCCGTGGCCATCTAAATACAACTACTTCTTTGCCCATACGGCCTTTTGGGATTCAAAAAGTCATGAGTTATCATTTTTCGTGAATCGACTCAGTGGAGTCGCAGAATCGTCGAAGTTTTTAAAAGTGAAGTTAGATATCAAAAATCGAAAATTGTTAGACTTCTCCATTCTCGCCGACAATTTTGGACAATCCACTGGAATGGGCTCGGGGCAGCTTTTAGAAAATGGAGCGGTCTCCTTGGGACTTGGAATAAAAGCACAAAATTCCGACCCTGATATTCTTGAAGTACTAGATGGCAAGCCTACGATAAAAATTCATTTTTTGGCGCCAATTGATTGCTCTGGATACCGGGTTTATAGAGATGAATAGGTCAAAAAGAACTAAGCTCTTTTTATTCTGCCTGTGTGTTATTTCAATGGCCTTTATTTTTCCGAAGCAACTTATGGGCGCGGACGCCAATTGTGAAAGCACTCTCTCTGAGCAGGAAAGAGCTGCTGCTAATGCATGGACCTTTGGCATTGCGCCGATGGTGATGTCTCTCGCGCATCATGAGTTCAAGATGCCAGATGGCATACTTTCTCATTTTAGTCGTCCTTTCGATCAATCCACTAATTTGATGGTTGGGCTAAACTCTGACGTATTAATTTCAGAAGGATGGTTGGATCTATCCCTCGGTCCCTACAGACTACACACACCAAATACCAAGGGTACTTTCTTTGTTATTCAGCTGATGGATGGCTTTTCCAATACCTTCGCGAGTCTCGGAACCGTAGAAACAGGCTCCAAGGCAGTTGACTATTTATTGCTTGGCCCAAAGGGCGAGATTCAGGACAAAGACTATTCAGGCATTCAAATTATTAGGGCGCCAACTGATCTAGTTGGGATAAGGGGAAGGATTGCAGTAAAGCACGTCCAACCTGAATTTGATCGTGCCAATCGCATGCAAAAAAGGATTGCACTTATCGCAAATTCCAGCAGGGCAAAAACTTCAATTGAAAAAACTGACTTTTATCCAGAAATCTCAAGGTCGATAAAACAAAGTATTCCTTGGCGAATTTTAGCTATGGATGCCGCTGATTTTTTCCCATTTTTACAATATGTTTTGAAAGAAATTCCCCCTTTAGCGGAATACGGCGAAATCAAGAAATCGCTAGCTGCGTTAGGGGTGCTCGGCTCGGAAAAATTGGATTGGAATAGTTTGCCACCGGATAAAAAACTGGTCTTTATCCATGGGCTGGAATGTGGGAAACAGCGGTTTTGGAATTATGTAAATCAATCGGTATTAAATAGAACTGCTACTGGCTGGAGTAAACCAGAGATAGCAGATGGAAACTTTGGTACGGATTACCTACGGAGGGCCACAATTGCTGTTTTTGCTCCCGCGGCAAATGTGACGAAAGTGGCAGTATATCTTACTAACCAAATTGATGATTCCAGGCAGCAGTTATATGGTAAGAACCAATATAGAATTCACTTCCCATTGAATTCGCTTCCGCCAGCAAAAGCCTATTGGTCGCTAACAGCCTATGATGAGAAAAATTTCCTTGTGCCAAATGCGATTCATCGCTACTCCATAGGAAGTTTAGACCCGGATCTGGTGAAAAATTCGGATGGCTCCATTGATATTTATTTTTCTAATAAAGAACCGACGAAGGAGTTTAAGAATTGGCTCCCAACGCCGATGGATTTTTTTTCTGTAACGTTAAGAATCTATTGGCCTGAAGAGCGCGCCGTGAATGGCAATTGGTCGCCACCCGCTATCGTGAAATTAAAATAAAAAAGCGAACAGATTTCTCTGTTCGCTTTTTGCCTTTGCAATCTAGAAACTTACGCGCGATCAGCGTATTGCTTCAAGGTGAACTCATCCACTTGAATTGTATCCCAGCGCATCTTTTCTGCCTTCGCGAGGTTATCGAATTCTTGTTGAGTGATCACGCCGCCCTTAAGTGCTTCGTCGTATTGCTTTGCGCCTTTGATCTTGGCGATCTTCTTTTGGTGCACAGCTTTACGTACTTTCTTATCGGTTTCATCTGCTGCTTTGGTAGCCACGAAAGTTGCCTCTAGCTGGAACACATGTTCCGAAGGGTTTTTCGTTTTGAAAATACCGTCGGTGATGCGATCGCGGTCAGCGCCAGGAGTTTGAATCGCAGCGGAGAGAGCGTGTGATTGATCGTCGGTAGGTTCCGCACCGATGCGGTTGAAGCGAGACCATGGGCCGATCACACATTTCCAAAGTGGGCTAAGGGCCGGCATATTGGTGAAAATGCCATCGAAGCCTTTTTGGATATTTGCGAAAGCCTCTGCCATTGCATAGTCCACATAAGGAAGATCTTCCTTCTTACGGCCTTCTGCTTCAAAGCGACGCAGAGTCGCTGTTGCAAGGTACATCCAAGAAAGAATGTCTGCGAAGCGTCCAGTTAACTTCTCTTTGAACTTCAAGGATCCACCGAGAGTTCCCATCGCGATATCGGCAAGAATTGCGAAAGAAGCCGAAGCCCATGCAAGTTTTTGGTAGTGACGTTTTGCAGGTCCGCTAGGTGTTCCAGCTAGGCGCCCGCGGGTGAGCGAGAGCAAAACGGAACGGAATGTATTGCGCACCACGTGGCCGATATGCCCCCAGAAGGCGAGATCGAAGCCTGCAAGATCGCCCTTTTCAATCGCGTTCACTTCTTTTAAGGCAAAAGGGTGAGCACGAAGAGCGCCCTGACCAAAGATCATTAGCGTACGGGTGAGGATATTCGCGCCCTCTACCGTAATACCAATTGGCATTGCAATGTAGCCGCTGGAGATCACGTTTTTCGGACCACGCGTAATCCCCGCACCACCGAGAATATCCATGGCATCATTTACCGCTTTGCGAGAAATTTCCGTGGAATTATATTTCGTGATTGCAGTAACAACCGAGGGCTTCATGCCGCGATCAATAGCACCGCAAGTATATTTGCGCGAAGCCTCTAAGATATAGGCTGAAGAGGCGATGCGAGCCATTGGCTCTTCGATCCCCTCAAATTTACCAATAGGCAAGCCGAACTGCTTACGAATCGAAGCATGGGCGGAGGCCACGAGCGCGGAAAGTTGCACGCCGCCTGCTGCTTGGGAAGGAAGGGAGATACCGCGACCGGCACCCAAACATTCCATGAGCATACGCCAGCCGATACCAGCATTGGCGGTGCCACCCACGATGCAATCTTCTGCGCTCACGATCACATCTTTACCGCGAGTGGGGCAGTTATAAAATGGCACGCCCATCGGATCGTGGCGCTTGCCGAGTTCCACTCCTGGAGTATTGGAAGGAATAAGGGCGCAAGTGATGCCAAGGTCTTCCCCTTTTCCAAGGAGATTTTTTGGATCCTTCAAGCGGAAGGCAAGACCAAGCACAGTGGAAATCGCGGCCAAGCTGATCCAGCGCTTATCCCAATTGAGCTTCATCATGAGCTTGCCATCATCACCTTTGAAGAGTTCCCCGTTGGCAAGAATAGAGCCGGCATCCGAACCAGCTCCTGGTTCCGTTAGGGCAAAGCATGGAATCTCGCGGCCATCGGCCAAGCGAGGGAGAAGATTTTTCTTTTGTGCGTCGGTGCCGTAGTGCACGAGGAGCTCGGCGGGGCCAAGAGAGTTGGGTACCATCACGGTGATACCGGCAGCAATGCTACGAGACGAAATCTTTTTCACCACTTCACTATGGCAAAGGGCAGAAAAGCCAAGACCACCATATTCTTTTGGGATGATCATGCCGAGGAATTTTTCTTTTTTGATCATGTCCCAAACTGCTTGTGGGAGTTCACGGGTTTGCCAAATTTGCCAATCGTCTAAAATTTCGCACAGGCGATTCACGGGGCCATCCAAGAAGGCTTTTTCTTCTGCTGTGAGATCTGGATAGGCTTCCTTCAGCATGCGATCGAAGCTGGGGCGGCCGGAGAAAAGTTCTCCCTCAATCCACACGGTTCCTGCTTCAATGGCCTCTCGCTCTGTTTGCGAAATGGCGGGCACAAAGTTTAGGGCCTTCATCACTTTCATGATGATGGAGGATACGAGGAGGCGACGAATCGGCTTAATTAGAAAAAGGGCGGAGACGGCTACATATATATAGAAGCAAGTATCAATTCCGCATCTTAGGAAAAGAGCGGCGGCGCCAAGGAGGGCCCAGCAGATCAGTGGGGCACCCAAAAAACCAAACGCTAACACCAGAACAATAGCAATCACAGCAAAAGGGCCGGGCATATTTATACTCCTATAAAAAACCTAGGAAGACATATTCCTTTGTAATAGTAAAAGTATAGCGCCTGGTGGAACGATTTTTGAATGTTTAATTTACAAAAATCTAAATAGTTGTCAGCGGTTTAGATTGTCGGGCTCACTTCATCGAGGTACAATCGCTGCTCGTCGGAATTGAAGCGAAATAATCCGCCGTATCTTCCCCAATCAATCAACGTTTCTAAAGCAGTATCCGAGTTGATCGCAGGCGATTTACCTTGTAGCCATTCCACCGCTTGCGCGTAAGCTACCGCCGATTCTTCTTCATTTTGCAGCATCTCGATCAGTAAACGAACTAACTTTAGTTGCTGGAGTTGGCGCTTAATGGTTTCTTTTCGTTCGTTCACATCGCCATGAGCCATGATTTGTCCAAGACGGGTAAGTACCACTTTTTGATAAGGAGTATCTACGAAGCCCATAAGCTCCGCGGCCTTCACCGTTGTAAGCGCCTCACTGAAATCTTTTTCAATGAGCTTGGATAGCTCGAATATATCAAGCGATCCTTTATGGTCCTCTAAGAGTTCCGTCATACCGATCACATCTGCGATCGGTACAGGCGGAATCACCCAAAGCGATTCACTTTCCGACTGCGGATTGCCATCGTCTCCTAAGATACTCTCTGTAAGTACCGCATGAATTTTCCGCACCAACTGCGTGAATTGCCAAGAATTTTCGTCTCGAGGGTAGAGGAGCGGATTCTGAATATCAGCCTTGATGCTATTCGGTGGGCCGCCGATCACCACGATGCGATTCGCCATGCTCACAGCTTCTAAAATATCGTGAGTGATAATCAGAATGCTTTTTAAATTCGTGGATTTCTTCTGCCAAATTTCCAAAACCTCTCCGCGGAGCGTATCGGCAGTGAGAACATCGAGTGAAGAAAATGGCTCATCCATACAAAGGAGTTTTGGTTCCATGGCAAGAGCGCGCGCAATTCCTACACGCTGGCGCATGCCGCCGGAAAGCTCGCGAGGATAGGCTTCTTCGAATCCTTCAAGGCCCACTAAATCGATCGCCATGCTCACGCGCTGGCGACGAGTGCGCAAGCTAAAGCCTTGAGGGTATAGTCCAAACTCGATATTTTCTGCTACCGAGAGCCAGGGGTAGAGCGATGATTCTTGAAATACCACACTGATATCGCGATTGAGGCCTTCCAAAGGTTTATCATTCGCCTTTACTGTTCCTGAAGTGGGTTTTTGCAATCCAGAGAGAAGGCGTAGTGTGGTGGATTTTCCTGTGCCGGAAGCACCAAGGAGCGCCACTATTTCTCCCGCACGCATGGTGAGATTGAGATTATCTAATACAGAAATGGTAGCGCCCGTGCTCAGGCGATAGTCCATTTTTACATTCCGCAATTCGATGAGGGCCGCTTTATCCATTTTCTCATCCATCCAATCGATAGCGAGTTTGCGCTAGATCATATAGTTTCGCCCAGAAGCTGCGATTGATCAAGACGATCACGAGCACCATTACGATCACGCTGGCCACTAATTCTGGATAGTGCGCCTCACTTGCGGCTCTGGCAATGAAGGTGCCGATGCCTGGCGCAAAATATTCTTTTCCGCGGAAAACTACCAGCTCCGCCACGATGCTCGTGTTCCAGGCGCCGCCCACGGTAGAAATGAGGCCGGTGACGATCTGAGGAAAAGCGCCTGGCAGGTAAACTCTGCGCATGATTTCTAGTGGGCCCATTCCAGAAAGCCTGGCCACTTCCACCATGTGCTCGGGCACACCTGCTACTCCGGAAATAACATTAAATAAAAGGAACCACTGTGCACCCGTCATCATCAGCAACACAGAGCCGATGGAAATTGGAATGGAGAGCCACACAAAAATACTGATGAACACAGGAAATACCATCGGCATCGGAAAGGCGGAGGCGATTTGCAGGATTGGTTGCAAGCGTTTCACGAGGTGAGGCCGAGTGCCGAGCCAGAGCCCGAGCGGTACCATCGTGAAGGCAGAGAGTAGGAGCACGGCCATCACGCGGAAAAAAGTATAGAGCGTATCCAGGCTAAGCTCGAGCCAAGCGGTGCTAGGAACTTTTGAAGCCAATACGATAGCTTGATAGGAACCCCACAGGCTAAAGAGCAGTAAAAAAAGGAAGATCGCATAGGGCAATCGCTGGAGCCATGGGGAGCGTACTTTTGCGCGGCGCTTTTTTCTACGAGTTACGAATAACTGATCTGCGTAGCGGCGGCGCAATTTTCGAAAAAAACCAGAAATACGCTCGGAACGAGCGAAGAAAAGAATCACTTTATCGTCTTCTTCTTCATCCCCAGTAATGATGCTTTTTTGAAAACGGCGCGACCAACGAAGCAGTGGCTTCCAAATTAAAAAGTCTGTGGCGATTAAAAGTAAGAGCATCAAGCTCACGCCGGCTATGATTGCGATGCGATCGCCTTTCTCTGCCGCAAGCGCCATATAAGAGCCAATACCAACAAGGCGATAGGGTGTATTTCCTAAAGTATAACTTTCACAAACGGTTAGGAAAAACCAGCCGCCGGCAACACTCAACATGCTGTTCCAGACTAACCCATAAGTTGCATAGGGGAGTTCGAGTCGAAGGAGGCGTCCCATCGGGCCATAGCCATAGGCGCGGGTGATTTCTCCATACTCTGCGGGGATCGTTTTTATGGAGCCATAGAACGAGAGTAAAATATTCCAGCCCATTCCGGTGAAGAGTGTGAGCGTGGCCGCGATTTCTAGGCCTACACGGTTGGAAGGGAAAATGGCTACGAAGGTGAGCACGAGGCCAGGCAGAAACCCTAGCACAGGCACACTTTGACCAATGTCCACGAGTGGCAGAATAATTTTTTCTGCGGCAGTGGAATGCGCCGCCCAATAACCCATGGATAAACTTGAAACGAGACAAATGAGAAAGGCGATGCTCACTCGGCTTAAGGAGAGCAGCGCCGCGTAGGGAAGAGAGCTAAGGGAAAGGTTTAGGGGAGACACGCTTTGCATTGGCGCAGCCCAATATCTACCAACAACAAGAAATGCCACAAAGATGGCGATGAGTAGTAGGAAGGCAAAAATGTCGGGCAAGCTTAACCCGCGAAATTTCTTCAGCATAAGGGTATAACTAATATATCTTAGGAACACGGGAGACGCATGCATTTCCAAAAAAGTCCGCTCTTAAAAAAATCTACCCCCCAAGGCTGGTGCTTTTTTCAAACATCCAATGGCCAGGTTACCGAGGCGTGGTCCAACTGGGAGGGAACGAATCTTCACGAAACGGTGAACTATGCCGCCCAGCTAGTGGAGAAATCCAAGGCGCAAGGTGCTTACCTGGAAGAAATTCCGGCGCACTATCGAGCCCAATCCACGGGGATTGATTTGCAAGTGCACCTTCGTTTTCCAGGCCAAGCCCATAAGGAAACTCTTCTTGGTGGCTTGGAATCCGCAGTGCTCGGTGGCTACGATTCCATCGTCACGATGCCGAATACGAACCCCTATCTAGATAATTCTGCCCTTTTGGAACAAGCCATTGCGGATTGCGCGCGCGAGGCAGTTGGCTATCCAGTGCGCATCGGGTTCACTGCTTCGGCTACTATTGGCATGCTGGGAGAACAGGAAACGAATATTGCGGCGCTTGCGAAGGCAGGAGCCGTTGCCATTACCGATGATGGTTGGGGCGTGAAATCAGATTCAGCCATGCTACGGGTGCTTCAAGCCTGCGCAGAAAGCGATCTATTATTCCAGCAACACGCAGAAATGCCTGGGCATATGGGAGTGGCAACAGCGAGCAGCTTTCAAACGAGCAGCGCCTTGCCCGTTTATCCGCGCAGTGCAGAAAGCGAGATGATTCGCCGAGATATCGCATTACTCAAAAAAGTGCCGAAGGCGCGATACCATGTGTTGCATGTTTCCACGCGTGAGAGCCTGGAGGAAATTCGCAAAGCAAAAGAAGCAGGATTGCGCGTTACAGCGGAAGTGAGCCCGCACCATTTATTTTTTTCGAATGCCGATATCCCACCAAGCACGGATCCCCGCTCTAGCAATTATAAAATGAATCCGCCGCTTTTCGATCCTGAGGATCGTATAGCCTTGGTGCAGGCGCTCCGAATTGGTTTGATCGATTGCGTCTCCACGGATCACGCTCCTCATGAGGCGGAACTTAAAGCCAAGGGATGGAATCTATGCCCCTTCGGCACTCGCGGCATGGAAACAGCTCTACCCACATTGCTCACCCTAGAGCATCGCGGTTTTTTAACGCCGAAGCGGGTGAACGAGGTGTTTCATCTTGTGCCGCGTAAAATTTTGGACCGGAAAGAGTTTGCGGAGTCCACGGGCATTCTCTTCGTGGATACTCACAAGGAGTATGAAATTTCGCAGGCAGAATTACCGGGGATTTCTCAAAATTCTTGTTTTCTCGGATCTAGATTGCAGGGAAGAGTAGAAATTCGCGGGGAAAATGGGGCAATCTATCGCCGTTCCTAAACGAAAAGGGTATACTTCTCTCCAAGATGAAAAAGAATGAACTAAGTTTATTGCTAGAAACAGCCAAAGCGGCTCGCTTACGTGCCCACGCGCCCTATTCAGAATTTTATGTTGGCGCTGCTCTGCAACTAGAAGATGGCACTATTATTCCTGGCTGCAATGTGGAAAACGCAAGCTATGGCGGCACTGTCTGTGCTGAGCGCACGGCTTTTTTCACGGCTGTTGCAGCGAAAGGAAAAATCAAACCCAAAGCAATGGTATTGGTCACAGATCCACTCGCCGTTCCGTGCGGACTTTGTTTGCAAGTGATGGCAGAGTTTTGCGGGCCAAAATTTCCTATTTACCTAGCTACTCCAAAGGGAATTAAGAAGAGGCTTCGTTTTCAGCAATTGATGCCCAATACCTTTGATCGTCGGGCCTTGGAATAAAATGAAGTTCTTACATGCGAGACTCAAGCTAAAATTCGGCGAACACAGTGAGATGGTGGATGGACAACTCTCCGAAGTTGGCGCTACCCGTGTTTTCCTGCAGCACCAGATTCCGACGGAATTTCGAGCAGCAATTGGCCAAGTTCTTACCGTGATGTATAACGGCCGATCTTTTAATGGCGTACTCATCCAGCAAACTTCTGATCATGAAAAATACTACGATGTGCGGTTTTTGCATTTACTCGAAGAAGAGCGCGAATTCCTCCGTAAAGATATTGATACCTATGGGGTTGAGCCTGGTTGGAGCAGAAAGTTCCCCCGCATTGAATTGCCTCCGCTCCATGATGAATATTTTATGCCCACGCTTTGTTCCCTTCGCTACGATGGGGAGGAGTATTTTTTAACGATTCTTAATTTCACTTTGGGTGGAATACGCGTAGAAACGATCGCTGGGGCGATTCCGAAAATTAAAATTGGCCAGTATGTTCGCTTTGATTTGCTTCTTTCCAACGGAGAGCTTTTGCGTGATTTCGATGCGGAAGTGCGAAATATGGCGAATCAATCTCGTAAAGATGATGATGAGTTGCATCCTGTGCAATCCCTTGGACTGCGAATCACGAAGTGTAGTAAGACCGTGGATAAAAAATATAAAACGATGATTCGTGATTACTGCGTGTATTTGAAAAAGATTATGGTGGATGAACAGTATCGCATTGAAGACGAACAAGAATAGCTATTCTGCTAAAGCGCCTTTATTTAAGCCTTCATACGCCATCACCGCTAATTTCATTCCTGGATATTTTTTCTCTAAAGTTCTCTTTCCGAGAGCGGCAATATTTTCGATCGAGGGCTCGCGGTCTAGCAAAATAAGAGTAGATGAGGGAAGGCTACCCACGAATTTTCCCTGTGGAGCTAGGTATTCAATCTCTGCAATGCCTGGATGAAGCTTTTCCCGAGACTCCAAGATGAGATCGAGTTCACTTATATTTTTCACCGTGGCGGCATTGGCAAAGTGTGCATCAGCAAAAAACTCTGCGAGTTCTTGTTCTAAGTCTGCGCGCTTTTGTTGATTTTCAAACACTTCGATTAGATTTCTGTGTCCGTGGAAGAGTCGTTGGCAGTTGCCATCATGCAAGCGAAGACCGTGGGTATAGCGAAAGTTGGCGTTATCTTTGAAACGTGTTTCACTAGCAAAACTAAACTCGAGGGAATGCACATTGCTGGGAAGATGTGATTTGATTTCTTCTACCAAATATTCCTGGATAGCTGCTTCGCTCACCGCAGCGCCAGGCAAAAAGGTAAAGGCTTCTCGCGGGGCTTGGTAGCTCCAATTTTTGAAGTTTAGCTTGGGGTTCTCCGCTTTTTGTAGAGAGAGTTCAGGCATTGCCTCTGCCGCCACAAGGCGGTGATCCACTAGTTCGTCTACTTTTGCTTTTAGTAGCTTTTTTACTCGTCCAAAATCCATCACGAAGCCTTGGTGATCGAGTTCACCACTGAGAGTGGCAGACACATGAAAGCTCTCACCCTGAAGGCCCTTTACGGGGCAGAGAAAGGCAAAATCGAGCACAGTAAAATTTTGCAGGAAAAGCTTGGTGGCCATGGAAGGCTTGTTTTAGCATGGCTCGGGCCTGCGGCAAGAAAAATTTGCTATATGCAGCAAAGTTCGATAGCAACTATCCATGATCGAGTTCGACCCCCAAGATATACTCTCCCATGTGCGACCAAATCCAGTTACGCCGAATACTCTTTCGGACGAAGAAAAAATCGCCAAAGTTTCGGAAAAATTCAAAGAAATCATGGAGATTATTGGTCTAGATCTCACCAATAATAGCTTGCAAGATACGCCCAAGCGAGTGGCGAAGATGTATGTTACGGAGCTTTTCAAGGGCCTAAAGCCCGAAAATTTTCCAAAGATCACGGTGATCAAAAATGAAATGCTCTACGACCAAATGGTGGTGGTGAAGGATGTTTCTGTGATTTCCCTCTGCGAACACCATTTTGCCACGATCCATGGAATTGCCAATATTGCCTACATTCCCTCTAAGGGCGTGATCGGGCTCTCCAAAATCAACCGAATTACAGATTATTTTTCTCGGCGCCCACAGGTGCAAGAGCGTCTTACGAAGCAGATTGCGGATTGCCTTTCCTATATTTTAAAAACAGAAGATGTGGCTGTGCACATAAATGCCAAACACTATTGCGTAATCTCTCGCGGAGTGGGGGATGTAAACAGTTCCACTATTACTTCAGATTTACGGGGGGCGTTCAAGAATTCTCCTGAAACGCGCACCGAGTTTTTAAAGGTTTGTCAGTAGTCTTACTGAAGTGAGCAGGCCAACTGCACAGTAATATCGCCATAGGCTTTCGACGTATTGAAGCTGGCTCCTAACTTGCCATTGGCGAGCTTAAAGGTGTGAACCTGCACGATATCATTACTTGTGCCGAACCAGTATCCGATGCAGTTTAGTTCATCAGGAGTATTGCCGGAGCAAATTAGGGATGCCGAAGAATACTCATAGCTAATATTGGCGATCCCAGGCTGGAAATAACCACTGCCTAGATCAAAAGCATTAGGGTCTAGCTGCACGCCAAAATTCCCACCGAAGTCTTGGCCATTTCTGCAATCAAGATTTTTAATGGGCTGTTTGGCAAAGGCTGGAATAGAAATTAGAAATAATAGTAGGAACGTTTTCATCGGAATCACCTCTTTCAGCTCTAGTTATAGGGCGAAAAGAGGGATTTGGATAATGAATGAAGGCTATCGTTATTATTCAGTTACTGAATAACTAAGCTAGAGGCAGCACCTGCTAAAAGTATGTTTTGCACGGAGCCCGTTTCTTGGAATGCATCGCCCGCCATATGAACGCTGCCATATTGAGTGGTATCGTAAGAAACGAAGATGATTCCCGCCACAGTCTGGCCACCGATATTGCAGCCGCGGATATTTCCTGTAGGAGATACGCCATTCTCCGTTTCAAATTTCAATCCCGCATCATTGTTATAGGCAGCGAGGAACCAAATATCAAACTGACCTACACGATAGAGATCCATTCCGATACGTTCTTGATTTGAATCACCAGGAATTCTTGAGCTGAGGTCAACATTGCTCACTTTTACGAAACTTGCGCTATCCACGAAAATTTCGATTTTCTTAATATCCTCCTTGGTGAGAGAGATATCGTGAATATTGAATTGACCGGTTTTTAAATAAATTCCGTTGGTAGAACCACTTAGTTTATTTCTATCGCAGCCGTTCACTTCATAATTTGAGGCAGTGATTAGCATGGCGTAGCTACCAGAGTTTGAAAAATCGTTATTTTGAATTTTAGGATTATCGATATTTCCAGAACCATCTTGGCCAGAGCGAACACCGAAGAGGCTATTGCCTGTGGCAATATTCCCTGAAACGTTCACGGAGCTCATTTGCAGATTATCTGTATAAAGCATAATGCCGGTCTGATTTTGGGATACGTTATTATTTTTAATGGAAACGGCAGGGCTGCTATAGGCGAAAATGCCATAGCCATTACTGATACCGTTGATTTGAAATCCAGAAGCGCTTAGGCCCGATCCTTGAAGGTATAGGCCTGCAGCCGCATTAGGCGCAGTAATCTTATGGCCGTTGCCATCCACGGAAATATTGTTACCCTCCACGAGCAGGGCAAAGCCTGTTGTATTGGGGCAATTCAAATCATTGGCGATGGTAGCACTGCTGGTAATGATATCGCCGCAGTTTACGGTGAGCAGCTTTTTCGAGTCTTTTCGATCATCTCTATCGCCTTGGTCATTCGATTTTTTTCTGCCGTCGCTATCATTCTTTGCGGCATGAAATCTTGTTAAGTCGGCATCTTCAACCCGTTTCGAATGGCCGCTATCATGGTCGGCATAGGCGAAACCAGCGGAGTGAAGGGAGATTAGGGTTAAAAATAAAGCTTTTGATAGATTCTTCATATAGACCAATAATGCAAGGTGAATGCCAGATGTTTGGAAGAAAAGTGTTGTCCAAGA
>CAIPTA010000131.1 GCA_903867855.1 Oligoflexia bacterium
AAAAAATCTTGGTACAAAGTTTATTTTAAGGATTCCACTAAGCTAGTATTTTTGAGGGGATGAAAATGTTGGAAAAATATCGCGCGCGAATTTTACTAGTCGATGATGAACCTAGCAATTTAGATGTGATGAGTAAAATTTTGAATTTAGAGGCTTACCAAGCCGTGGTAGCCAACTCTGGAGCCTTGGCTCTCGCATTGCTCAAAAAGCAGGGTTTTGATTTGGTGATTACAGACCTCAGAATGCCTGGAATGACGGGCATTGAATTGCTTCGTGAGCTTCGCAAGGTGCACGAGGACTTGCCAGTGATAGTACTGACTGCTTATGGAACTGTTGACGACGCTGTGGAGGCAATGAAGCTAGGGGCCATTGATTTTCTATCGAAGCCTGTTCGTAGAGAAAATTTATTGCGAGTGATTCAAGATAGTCTGCAGAAAACGAGATTGAAAAGCCGAATTCGAAGTGATCAAAATCTGCAAACTAGTTTTGTGGGCTCTAGTGTTGAGATTCAGGAAATACGCCGCACAATACGTCTCCTCGCTCCCACGGCGGCATCAGTTTTAATCGAAGGAGAAAGTGGAACTGGTAAGGAAGTTGTTGCACAGGGAATTCATCGTGAGAGTAGGCGCACTGGTTCTCTAATTTCTGTGAACTGCGGTGCGATACCGGAGAGTCTCTTGGAGAGCGAACTTTTTGGTTATGAGCGCGGTGCCTTTACGGGTGCCAACGCTTCTAAGCGTGGTCTTTTCGAGGCAGCCGATCAGGGCACCTTGTTTCTTGATGAGATTGGGGAGATGGCGCTCAATCTTCAGGTGAAATTATTGAGAGTTTTGCAGGATGGCGTGTTTTGTCGCCTGGGAAGTACGCAGTCTCGAAAGGCAGACGTGAGAATTATTGCGGCTACGAATGCTAATCTACAACAGAAATTACATGATGGTAGCTTTCGAGAGGACCTATACTATCGTCTCAATGTAGTTTCTTTGAAACTTCCTGCGCTTCGAGCGCGGGGCGACGATATCATCGCACTAGCAAAATTATTTTTGGAACAATCTTGTGCGCAGTACAATAAGGGAGCGCGTTTTTTTAGCAGCGAGGCAGAGCGTTGCTTATCCGCCTATTCGTGGCCGGGTAACGTGCGCGAGCTGAAAAATGTGGTGGAGCGAACCGTAGTGTTATCGGAGAGTATGGAGATTTCTGCTCCCCAGTTAGGTTTGGGAAATTTTTTGTCGAGTTCGGTGGCTCCGGCACTGCCCGCACAGGGAGCGAGCGCGGCTGGTGTTCCCATTTTTGAGTTTAAATTGGGTACTCCTCTGCATGAGATCGAGCTTGAAATTATACGACGGACTCTCGAATATACGGGGAATGACAAAGCTGAAACCGCGCGACTATTGGGCATAAATCAGCGCACTGTTTATCGTAAGCTGCAGGAAATGGAAGAGAAACTCTAGACTAAAGCTTTTGGTTTTTTGCTCTGATGCCGGGGCCGCGTTTGGGTAGCTTTTGAGCTAATTCACGCAATATTCGATCCTCACCATTGGCCGATCGAGGAGAGATTAGAAAAAGAGAAATGGTTCGTTGCAAGAGGTCCGCATTGTTCTGTACTGCCGTGAAGAGACGATCCCCAAGAATATAGCCAACCACTCGCGCCGCTTCCAAGCCATGACTTTCTTGGAATTGTCGGGTGGGAAGGAATTTATTTTTTCGCCGTCCGAATAGCCAATCCAATTCTTTCATGGCCCAGAGGTAGGAGTGACGGCGAAATGTCCATGCCTGGTTGCGCTGCGTGCCATTTTTTAGGAAGTTTTGAATGTCTTCCTCTTCGTTACACTTCCGCTTTGGATTGATAACTTTAGATCCGAGGTAGGCGAGGCAATTCTGGCGAATGATGGCGCTAATATTTTGTTTGGGTAAATTGCTCTCAACCCGCTTATTGGAGAGCGAATAATATAAAATTAGTGTTGCCGCCTCGGCCATGGAGTTGCTGGAAATATTCGGTAAATATAAGATTCGCCGCGCGGGAAGGGATAGAAGGCGTTGCCAGCGGATAGAATACTTTAACGCCTGGGCCTCCACAGGAGAGATTAGTTTTTTCTTGGCCAGATTTTGCAAATAAGAAATAGAATCTATTCCGTGAACATCAAACTCTTGCAATGTTGGAGTGTGGATTCCTAATGCCTCAGAAAGAATTTCACTTTTTTGTTTAATTGCAGCGCTTAAGTCTAAATCTGTATTCTCAAAATCGTCTTCTTCAAATTCAAGGGTTAAGAATTTCTTTCTTAGAGGTTCTTTAATTACGATAGAATCAATATTTTTTGGCATAATATCACCGATTTCTCTTTGATTGAATGAATCCCGTAAGTGTTTTTAAGGGTTTGGATAGGGCGACGGGA
>CAIPTA010000132.1 GCA_903867855.1 Oligoflexia bacterium
AGCACTCGCGTGAGTGCCACCACGCCATAATCGAGCGAATTTGGCGCATGCGAACTAAAGAAAATTTCGTTAATTCCATTTTGTGCGCCATTAGTTGGGTAACTAGTGGAACTGCTCAGGCTATAGGAAATAGACGAATCTGCGCTATGCCAGCTGGAGAAGGCGCCGTCGATCAAGTTAGCCACTTGTGCATTGCTGAGGCCGCTCGCGTTAGCTGGGTTGAGTGCTAAATTTAAGGAAGGGTTTGGCCAGTATAAAGGAATTCCGGAGCTGGCCACAGTGCGCACATAGGCCAAGGAGACCTTGGGCGCGAGCAACGCGAAAAATAGGAAAGCGAGAAAAAACCGGCCCATGTAGTAAGCACACTCCTAGGGGGAGTGAGGGGTGCTTACTCTCGCATTCTCCTAAAGTAGAGAATTGCGACTACGGTGAGAATTGCCATAAATGCCAACCTCAAGCCGATCTGCCAGTGCGCCCCTGACGATCCCTTTGGAGACTTGTCGGTTGGCTTTCCTGGAAGGTTCACACTTTTCGCGCTGGGAGAGTCAGTATTTTTTGCCGCAGTTGCCTGCTCTGAGCTGCCCGTGATGGCGGTGCCAGTGAATGTGGTTTCTGGATGGGGATTGCCATCGTTGAGCATAATGATTCGATCGGCGAGAGTGGCTTGTCCGTTCGCTGCACGACTAATCAGCTCCACAAATTCTTTCAAGCTAAGTTTTTCGCCTGAAGTACCTGTTACAGGAAATCCCAAACCATTTATCAGGTAGCTCTGAGTGCCCTCAGTTTTCTTCGTGAACTTTCCACTGGTGAGGCCTGTTACCTCTTTTACGTTATCTTCATTCGTATCTTTCAAATAAAGAATCACTTCTTCCTCTTCGCTGAACGTAACAGCGCCGGCCACATGGTAGCCTTTACCGTCGATTTCACCGCCGGGAGATCGCACTTGGATTTGCCTCGGCAAGGCATCGCCCTTTTGCTGATTAATGATGGTGAAGAAATAATAGGTAAAGGGCAGCTTTGAGCTTGGCTCTAATTGCACGGAACTGGAGTGAATAGTTCCCTCGGCGATATACTGAGTGTTTTCCACTTGAGTTACCAAGGCGATCGAACCAAAGGTGGTGGCGAGCGCAAGACGAGGAAGTAGAAGGCAAATGAAATAGGGAATAAACTTCACTTCAAAATCGTGACGTATCCCGATTCTACCGTCAATTCAAAAAAGGCTTTAGGTGGGGTGCGGTGATCGAGCTTTCCGATTTTGCCACCTGTTCTGGAGTGCCAGCCGCTAGAATTTTTCCACCGGCATCGCCTCCACCGGGACCCAAATCCACGATCCAATCTGCCTGAGAAACAAGCTCCATATTATGCTCGATAAACAAAACTGTATGACCCTTTTCCACTAATGCATGGAAAACTTCCACGAGTTTTTTTACGTCGTGAAGGTGAAGGCCGGTAGTAGGTTCGTCGAAAATATAGAGTGTGGATTGCTGCTTATTCGAGGATTTTTGCTCGTCGAGAGTGGAGGCAATCTTTAGCCGCTGACATTCTCCTCCCGAAAGCGAGGAAACACTCTGACCAATTTGCAAGTAGCCGAGACCCACTTCATCAAGCAATCTACATTTCTCCACAATCGCGGGCGATTCGGCAAAGAGGCTCATGGCTTCCTTCACGGTGGTGTGCAAAATTTCATCGATATTTTTGCCGTGAAATTTCACTTCGAGCACATGTTTCTTAAAGCGTTTGCCTTCGCAGTCGTCGCAAAGCAACTTCACATCCGCCATGAAATGCATGTCTACTTCCACGTAGCCATCACCCTTGCAAGTTGGGCAACGACCGCCATCTACGTTGAAGGAGAAATCCGTGGGGGAGAGAGAGCGCCGTGCAGACTGTGCCTGGTTTGCCATGATTCGGCGAATATCATCATACATTTTCATGTAAGTGGCCGTATTCGAGCGGGTGCTTCTACCAATCGTGGTTTGATCGAGAAGCAAAAGATGCTGAATATTTTCCCAGCCCTGCAATTTATCGAATTTTCCCACTTCATGAGAGGGAAAATTTTCTTTCAAGATCAAGCGCGCTAGGGATTTATAAAGCGTATCGTGAATGAGCGTGCTTTTTCCTGAGCCCGAAACACCCGTGATCGCAATCAGGGTGCCCAGTGGCAAATCTAACGTAACATTTTTTAAATTGTGTTCCTTTGCTCCACTCAAGATCAGGTGCTGACCATTCCCCTTGCGGCGCCCCTTCGTTTTCGGAAGGCTCAATTCTCCCGAAAGATATTTCGCCGTGAGCGAGGCGCGATTCTGTAAAAACTCCTGTTTGCTTCCCGCTGCCACAATGGTGCCGCCTTCGCTTCCCGCGCGCGGGCCCACTTCCACGAGATAATCCGCAGAACGCATCACGGTGGTATCGTGCTCCACCACCACAAGCGTATTGCCGTGATCGCGCAAGTTATGCATCACTTGGATGAGCTTATCCGTATCGTGGGGATGCAAACCAATCGAAGGTTCATCGAGCACATAGAGGGTATTCGAAAGTTTGGAGCCGAGTTGGGAAGCTAGCGAGATGCGCTGGTATTCTCCACCGGAGAGAGAATTTCCTTTGCGATTTAGCTTCAAATAGCCCACACCCACGAGCAAAAGAAAATCGAGTCGCTCTTTAATCTGGCGATAAACTTCCTTTACCTTCAGGCGATCGGTAGCATCGAGCGGAACATCCCTAAACCAAGCGATGGCTTCTTCGATGGTGAGATTGAGGAGCGAGGAAATATTTTTCGCCTGTTTGCCTTTGCCTACAGTGAAGCGAAGAGGAGCTTTCGAAAGGCGCGAGCCTTGGCAATCCGGACAAATTCGCAAGCTCTGGTAGCGACGAATAAATACGCGCACATGAAGTTTATACTTCCAGGGCTTGAGCGATTCAAAATAGCCGTGAATCCCCGGGAACTCGTCGCCGCCATTCCAAAGAAATTTCTTATCCTCTGCCTTTAGTTCTTTATAGCGAGTGCCAGCGGCAACGCCGCGTTTGGCAAGCGCCTTCAGCATCTCTTTTTCCCAATCGGAATAGGAGGGCTTTGAAAGAGGGTCCACAGCGCCATCGCGCAGTGTTTTTTCTCGATCAGGCACAATCAATTCTTCATCGAGCTCTAGCACTTCACCAAATCCCGTGCAGCGTTCGCAGGCACCGAGCGGAGAGTTGCTGGAAAAGAGTGCCGCGTTGGGCGGCGTATGCGGCTCACCACAATTCGCGCAAGCATAGCCTTGGGAAGCGCGCAGGCGCACGGATTTATCCGGGCTGCGAAACTCCATGGTGCCGCCGCCATGAAGCAAAGCCTGTTCCACGGAATCCACAAGGCGCGAACGGTCTGCACGCAAAGAATCATTGATCACGATACGATCGAGCAAAACAAACGCTTCTTCTTGATCGGGAATGAAAATTTGTCCGTCCGCTGTGGAGAGATCGATGATTTCATTGTTCACGAGCAAGCGCTGAAAACCGCGGCGAAATAATTCTTGCCCCACAAAGGCGCTGGCTTTTTTCTTGGCCTTTGTCTTTTGTTCCACCACTTCTGGTGGCGGAAGTTTCGCTAGCACATAGAGGCGAGTGCCATCGGGAAGTGCTAGTGCGCGCTCGGAGATCGATTCCACATCATTCATCTTCACTTCAGGATGGTCGCAGGCTTTGCAAGTTTGATGGCCAGCAGAGGCATAGAGAAGTCGCAAGTAATCGTAGATCTCCGTCATCGTGGCGAGAGTGGTGCGATTATTCGTGATGGAATTTCTTTGTTCTAGCGCAATCGCAGGTGGCACATTGTGAATGGAATCCACATTAGGCCTTGGCATTTTTTCTAAGAATTGACGAGCGTAGGTGGAGAGGCTCTCCATATAGCGGCGCGTGCCTTCGGCGTAGAGAGTATCAAACGCTAGGCTTGATTTTCCCGATCCAGAAACGCCGGTAATCACCGTAATACTGCCCAAGGGAATATCTAGATTCACGCCTTGCAGATTATTTTGGCGAACTCCGCGAAGCTCGATGGCACCTTTTTTCATTAGAACGTGATTTTATATGGCGGAGAGGGAAAAAGCTACCAAGCTCTAGGCCTAGTCGGTAATCGTGAGGCGAAAAACGATATTGTCTTGCGGGCTTAGCTGCGGACAACCTGTAGCGTAAACGGCGATTGATTTCGGACTAGCAGGCTTCCAAAGTAGGGAGAAACCCTCCATGCAGGTAGGGGCGCTGATTTCGCTCACGGTTACTACCGCATTAGCAGGTAGCTCATGGTCTAGTTCGAAAATAGCAAAAGAGTAGGGCACTAGTGAACCCTGCACGTCAGCAGGAAGACTATGAATCGTAGCTTGGGGAGTGAATACAGGCACTACCACGCCAGTTCCGGCTTGCGCTAGTTTGAACGGTATTCGAGCTCCGCCAGCTGACGCCTGAAAAATATAGGTGAGGTAATTACTGAAGATTGCGTCAAAGTTTAGCGGTGAATTGAGTTGGCTGCGAAAAAGATCTTCGATCGCATCCATTCCGGTTTCTGTCGCGCGGCTAAGAAAGGGGAAGGCTCGGTCTGCAGATAGGGTGTCCACGAGGTAAGCGGCAAAAAGAAGTTGCGGACCACTCTGCACGCCAACCTGAGTAACTAAAGAAAATCGATTGGTATGCTGAGCTAAGCTATTCACTCGATCTTGATCTAGCACTAGGCCAGAGCTGAGATCATTTCCCTCGAGAAGGAGCTCGGCGAACCAAGGCTCACGGGAGGGATCGATGCCGAGGGTAAAAGAGGATGACTTGGGGGATGAGGGATTTTCGTTGGAAAATGGACCAGTAAAGTTGGCCAAAGCGGAGCCGCAGAATGAAATGGCGTATACGCATCCAATTATTCGAATCAGCTTTTTCATCCGTTCGTTACCCCACCCATTTAATTCCCCTGGACGGGCCAAACTAGTTGAGTTCGAGTGCCTTGTCGAGGAAAATAAAAGCCTTTGATTTCAGTTGTTTAGGTGCACGTGGGAGAGGTAAACTTTGAGTTCCGCGATAGATTCCTTGATATCGTCGAGCGCGCGGTGGCTGCCCTTCTTTTCTACGGTGATGCCGTAGCTGCTGCGAAAGATCTCTTTGAAGGAGCTCACATCCACCATTCGATAGTGAAGTCGCTTCGACAAATCTGGCATATAGGCATCGATGAATTTGCGGTCTTGCCCTATGCTATTGCCGCAAAGAACCGGACGATCCTTTTCCCCGAAATGACGATTGAGGAGAGCCAGCATTTCTTTCTCTACGAGCTTTTCTTGCTTTCCCGTGGCTACAGCCGCAGTGAGGCCGCTCTTTCCATGGTGTTCTGTGCACCAGGCATCCATAGCAGCAAGCACCGAAGGCTCTTGAAATACGATCGCTTCGTATTCCTCGAGCACAGCAAATTTTTCATTGGTTACAATGGCGGCAATTTCTAGGATGCGACAATGAGCAGGATCGAGCCCGCTCATTTCCATGTCTACCCAGAGGTAATTTCTTGCCTCAGACAAAAGCTATTTTACCTTCGCGTTGTCTACCATGAGCTGCAAGGCTTTGCGGCGCTCAATCTCTTTGCCCACTTCATCGCGACGAGCTTTATTTTCAGAGTAAAACTTCTCGATGGCCGCGATATCTTGGCCCGAGCTCTTCGAGATTTCTTCGAATTGGGCTTTGAAATCGCCCTCTTCGGCGGTGATTTTCGCTTCTTCAATCACTTTTGGAAGAAGAAGAGCCAGTTTCACTTCGCGTTCTGCGCGAGCGTTGAAATCTTTAATGTGTTTGCCGAAGTATTCTTGCATCACGGATTCACTAAAGCGTTGACGCTTCAAGAGCTGAGCCACTTCGCCGAGAATATGCTGTAATTGACGGCTCACTAAGCTTGGTGGCACTTCACAAGGATTGGATTCCAAGAAAGCGAGCAATACTTCTTCTTGAACTTGTTGTTTTTGCTCAACGGCTAATTCTTCCTCAAGGGATTTACGAATACGCGCTTTCAAATCCGTAGCGTTATCGGCTTGGAATTCTTTGGCGAGTTCATCGGTGAGCTCGGGGTAATTCTTCTGCTTCACTTCGTGAACAGTTACATCGTACTGAATGGCTTTTCCTGCCACTTCCAAATTTTTATAGTCCTCAGGGTATTTCACTTCGATCATCTTCTGATCGCCAGCTTTCATGCCCTCGAGGCCATTTTGGAATTCTTCGAGAGAATTATTGGTGCCCACTTCGAGAAAAAAGTTCTTCGCAGAAGCATCCGGCAGCACGGTGCCATTCAATTTACCTTCGAAATCAATCACAGCGAGGTGGCCTTTTTTGATTTTGGCAATTACTTTTTGCTCTGCGGCAAAAGGCCCATCGTTATCTCCCATTTCGGGTATGCTGAGCAGTTCTTTTTGTATGGCCATTGCAGGGCCCATGAGGTTGATGCGGCCTTTCATGGCGCGTTTCAGGTAGGCATCCAGTATCAGTAAGCGGTTGATCTCGTTGGTGCCTTCAAATATGCGGTTGATGCGGCTGTCGCGATAAGAGCGGGAGATATTGTATTCGTCTGAAAAACCATTGCCTCCGTGTATCTGCACGCCTTCATCTACCACATAGTCCAGGGCTTCCGAGCCTATTACTTTCAGCATGGCGCACTCTATGGCGTATTCTTCTGCTGCGCCCAATAAGGTCTCCGCTTCGGGTTTGCCTTCGGCGCGTAGGGCATGTTCTTTATCATCTATCATTTGAGATGTACGATATAGCACAGATTCTGCTGCAAATATGCGAATGGCCATTTCTGCCAGTTTATGCCTTATGGCGCCAAATTTGGCAATGGGCATATTAAATTGTTCGCGGGTAGCGGCATATGCAATGCTGGTACTTAATGCCCGTTTTGCACCACCAAGAGTTGCGAGATACGATTCAGTAT
>CAIPTA010000133.1 GCA_903867855.1 Oligoflexia bacterium
GGCGTCGTGCCTGCTCCACCCGGTCAGCCGGCGAAGCTTCATGGTGAAGCTCAACCGCTGGTCGGTGCTGGTCGTGCTGTCCTCGATTCTCGAAACCCTCGTCTCGACGTGGAGAGACCCTCGGAAAGGAATGAGCCTCTCATGGACTCATCATCCCCACGCTGCCACGTACCACAACCGTCGAGCTCGATAGCCGTTCCTGGTCAAGGTCCAGGCGGATCTGTGTAGCGAGCCCTCATTAGCATGGGGGCTCGTTTCTATTGCTAGAAGTCAGGGGTGCGCTGATGCGCCTCGAGGTGATCGGTCGACTTGAGTGCTACAAGCATCGGCGGACCATCCGACATGATATCGAGAAAAGTGATCGCGGCGTTGTCGTGGTCGTACCTCCGATCGACGACTTGTTTTGTGCCGTGGAGAATGATGGTCAGGAGGCAGCGTGATCTCTTCTTTGCAATCACTTCGCAACCCTGAAGCCCAGCCAAGTTTTAAAAAGTCTTTTAGCAAAAGAAAATAGTGGGCCGTTGTTGCTGAATTGCCAACAGCGCGCAGCCTTTCGCTAATCGTACTTTCGATTTCGTGAGACCCCACCAGCCAAATGGTAGAGTGAATATTTCTTTCGCTATTGTAGAGGTTTGCTTTCGTTAGCTGCAAATCTTTGCCGCTTAAGATCACTTCCAGAGTTACTAATGTATTAGCAAATTTCCAATATCCATCTGGCCTATGTGGTTGCGCAATATCTACGAGATCCGATAGATCATCTCGCCTTGAGCCATACCGAAATCCTCGAACGTGTTTGACATCGATCCAGTCGCCGCAGATCGCTGCGAGCACAAGAAGATCGTGATAGGCACGCACGCGAATGCCTTGATTGTCTGCCGTTTCTCTATTCTTTTTGCCGAGAGTCCAGAGTGTATATTTGCCGCGCTTAATCACGCGCACAAAGCCCATGGCTTCCATATCTCGCAAGCGTTGGTAGGTGGTATAGGGTGACCAGCCAAAATCTTTTGAGAAGTGAAGATGAATGGCGCTAGTTGTTGCCACTCCCCAAGTTTCTAAAAAATGGATTACGAAGGCGTATTTCGTGAGTTCTAATTGTCGTTTGTTCATATTCAATACCCTTTCTGAATTAAGCCACTACAGAGGATGCAATATTGGGTGCTTAGGTGGGGTCTATTACCGAAAATGCAGAATTTCAGAAATCGTAAAATTCCTTGAAAGGACTACATAAATTCTGTTTTGCGATATCGCTAAGACGAAAGCATGCTTTATACTTGCTTTGGGGTTGCTTTCGACTTGCTTTCGACTTGCTTTAGCCAGGCGAAAGACAGAAAAACGCGTCTTCCTGACTAGGCCTTGATTTTCTTTTTTCATTCGCATTGCTCCTATGGTTTAGGAGAGAAACACAAAGTTCCCCTCATTTATATAGTTGCAAGTCGTGCCAACTCTGGAGCTTTTCTACGCAAGTGGTGGAAGTGAAAAGGCAATCGAGGAAAATGAAGATTTCTTCCCTACGAAAAAGTTTCAATTTTTTTGAAATGAATTTTTGTGAGCCGAATAATTTCAGAGGCTTAGATATTTCAAAAAAATTGAAGTGTTTCAAAAAATTTGAAAGCTATTTTGAAAATTGAGGCTTTTACTGCTCGGAAACGAAAAGATTTTTGCAAAACACCTTAAAAAGCTCGCGATTCTTGCTTAAAAAGGTTCGCGCCGACTAGATTACCTAGCCAGCGCGATATCTTCAGAGCTTGGCAGCCAACTTAGTGTTTGGCGTCCCAGTTATTTAGTCATCTATAAATAAATTCTATAGTAAATGTAAGTGGGTTAGAGACTTTTTTCTTTTCAAAAGAGTATGCGAAAAATTTGGGAAAATCGAATTCTTGCAAATCTTCCTTTGCCATCTGAAGCAAAAATTCTCAGCATCACAAAATAGAAGCGATCAAAATCTCGTTAAAAATTTTGGTCGCTTTCGCACATTACAGTAGCGCTTAAAAAGCTTGCCTTTATTGCGCTCCCCAGCACATTGCATTCGACGTTTTTATACTACCGTCCCTCTGAAGCTCTTGTATCTTCATCAAATAGTCGACCGAAGAATCGACGGGATTTACATTGGTAATTGCAGCAAGAGTAGTAAACGGCAAGGGTCCATGGCCTACTGGGTTCAGCGAATCAAATCCGCCATCAGGGTTCATGCTAACAGAAACGACTTCAGTATCTTCTGTTGGAGCATTGCAATCATTTGGCGTGAGATGGGATTTACTAATTAAGACAATATTCTTTTCCGAGCAAATCTGCATAAAACGATCGAAAACAAATTCATTGTTGTTGGAGTTGCGTAAAATGGCATCGTTCAGTATTGCGCAACTTCCTGGATTGCCAGCAAAGGCACTAGAGCTAAAAATTAAACAAGCCAAAATGGATACGATTGATTTCTTCATATATTCTCCGTAAGGGTTATGTGTTCTGCGGGAGTTATATTGCATTGCGTTATTTGGCAATAGGACAAAGATGTCATTTATCCATGAACATTCTTACAAAATGTTATGGTAATTTTAATTTAAATAATGATTTCAGATGGTTGGGCCAGGTTCAATTAATGCTTATTTTGACTGCTGAAAGTCAAAATAGGCTTTTGCCATCGCAAAGCCAAAGCAATCATCTTTGTCATCGATCCCAAAGTGACGGGCGTGATCGTGCAAGAAAAGACCGATGAGCTCCGCATAAATTCGTGCATCATCGGTGGGGAATGTAGAATTCAAATAATTGATATCAAAGCAAATCTTTCCGCCGATTTCTGTGTGATTTTTTGGTGCCTGTTTTGTTGTGAGCGCTTCATAGACGCCAGAGTGATCGATGCATTCTTCCTGGGGAACATATTGGCTCTTAGCAATATCTTCTAGTAGGCCATGCGCTCTCATTTGCTCGAACAGATTTCTAGCTTGTGGATCTTCGATGGAGTTGAGGTCCACATTTTTTGTAAAATTGCGCAGTTGTGATTTTAATGTTCCATCCGTGATCGCTTTCGATAGCGCTACGGCCGACGCATTGTAGAAGTTTCGGAATTTGGCGATAGATGCTTTGGTATCAACCTGGCCGGCTTGATAAACTAGGTATTTGGGAAAACTGTCTTGCAGAGAAAGAATAAAATAGTGCTCTAAATTTTCTAAGCTGCCTGAATCCTTCGAGTCAGTAAGGTCAATCAACCATAGAAGAGTAAACGGGCCAGCTCTACGAGCGATCACTCCCCATTGAGGATCTGAGCCAGCACAAGCACGAAGCAATATATTGGAGCCTCCGCCTGCATCTGTTCCGCCATGACGTGAGGCTATATTGCGAACTCCTGGATGAGTTTCTATCGCATTTGGGCTCGTAGTGCAGGAAATGCCTAGAAATGAAAAGGACATGAGGGCTAAGTAGCGCACTAAATGAAGATGATTCTTACTACCCACCATTTACAAGCCCCCTAAGAAAAGTTTAGCACAAGTATGCGTGTGAGGCTCGCAAAGTTGTCATGAGAAGCATGACAAAAAGTAACATCTTAGGCCGGTATTCCGATAAGCAATCATGAGTATTTATAACTACGATGACTACCGTGCCTATTTAAAAGCTTGGATTAAAATACAGCCTTCAGCGGGGCGTGGACAAATCACTCAAGTTGCCAAAATTTTAGAGATCCATTCTACACTATTTAGTCTAATTCTTTCAGGTGAGCGGGAATTATCCCCAGACCATGCTTTTTTACTATCTCAGCACCTAGCACTTACAAATGCGGAAGCAGATTACTTTATGCTTTTGGTTCAGGCAGGAAGAGCGGGCAATCATTTATATAAGAAAAATCTAAAAGAAAAAATCATTCGTGCGCAAAAGCAGGCACTCAATATGTCTACGCGTTTTGATCATGAGAAAAAGATTAGTGCAGAAGAGAGAGCCATTTTTTATTCTAGCTGGCTATATTCTGCGATACGGCTTTATTGCTCAACAAGTGAAAAGGGAAAGACGTTAGAGGAAATTGCCAGTCGCTTTTCGATAACAAGACCCAAGGCGCACGAGTACATTGAGTTTTTAGTGTCAGCGTCTCTAATATTCGAGGAAAAAGGACGCTACAAAATGGGCGTAAATCGAACCTTCCTGGAGCATGGTTCGCCTCATTTACTAAGGCACCATACAAATTGGAGGATGAAGGCTCTACAGAAGTCTGAACTAATTTCTGAGAGCGAACTGATGTTCACAGCGCCGATGTCTATCGCTAAGGCTGATTTTGGGAAACTCAGAGAAGAACTCGCAGATTTTTTAAAAAGAATGTCAGGGACAATCAAGGATTCTCCCGCTGAAGAGTTGGCTTGCCTAAATATCGATTTTTTTTGGATCGAAAAATAGCAAAATAAAAGAGCCGCTAATGTATTGCTTAATAGGCACTCTTTTTAGAGCAAAAAATTAAAGGCTCGCGCAAATCACCTAACGGGCATTAAGCGAATCACGAAAAACTTACGAAACTAGAGGTTTTGCTCGAGCTAATTTTCCAAGATAATTTGATCCCCAGGCATAACCGCCTCGGGTACGGTTCCAGCCGGAAATTCAATTGCGTGCGCAGCTTTTAGAAACATTCGTGAGAATCGCCATGGTCGAAATCCGCGAAGCACCTTAACCACCATGTTTGATTTGCTAATAAAAATCACATCTAAGGAAAAGCGGACAAACGAATTATGAACAATATTGCTGTTTGGAAAATATAATCCGTCAAAAGCAGATGGCGGACTAGTGTAAAACATATATCCTCGAAGTCTTCGCCAGAATGACGTAGCCGCCTTTACATTGCTCCCTAAGACAGTTCCGCTTTTTTGGTGGATGATCTTCATTAAATTGATTTTCAGCGCTGAAAGAATATTTGTCTAGAAAAGTAATGATAAGCGCGATTTTACGCTATCCGAGACCGCAGGCAATCCTTGTGGGTAGTTTTTCCCGGCAGCTATTAGCTCGGCGCTTATCGATACAGCCTGCGAAGTAGCTTGCGGCACAGCTGGCCGCAAATGCATGTCGTAAAAACAATCTCATGATTGCTCAACGGATAAAAAATTAAGACCCAAGCCTCACTCACCATTCCTAAAACTAATCTGAAAATAGCAATAGCGCGAAGATTCTGGACACTCTATTTGCAGTTGGCAGAGCTACTATTATAATCAGAATAGGGTCCGGATTTGAAATTTGCGATTCCTCCAGTAATAGGATCAAAGCTGAAGAGTTCGGATTCATTCTTTTTCAGACTTTGAAAGCTCAATTGCCCTATGA
>CAIPTA010000134.1 GCA_903867855.1 Oligoflexia bacterium
ATACTACATTCATCTTTATTGATTTTTGCGACATATCTAAGAGCGCAATTTTCTTTTTTGGCTTTTTCATCCCCTCAAAAATACTAGCTTAGTGGAATCCTTAAAATAAACTTTGTACCAAGATTTTTTTCTGTTTCGAAGCTAATCTCTCCACCATGGCTTTCAATTACCTGCTTAGAAAACACGAGGCCCAATCCGGTGCCTTCCGATTTGCTGGTGAAAAAAGGAGTAAAAATGGCCTCTTTTTGTTCCCTCTCCATACCTATACCGGTATCGGAAACGCGAACACAAACAGAGGACTTCTCCTCATCATATTCCGTTTCCAGTCGAATTATTTTCTTTTTCTTATTAGAAAGCTCAATGGCCTCCACCGCATTTTTCAATAAATTCCCCAACACTTGAGAAAACTGTGCTCTATCGATATTTATCGCAGGCAGTAATCCTAGGTCGCAGACCAAAGTAATTTTCTTTTCCGCCAATAGTGGCGCGTAGAGCTCTTGCAATTCTTCCACTAAATCATTTAAATTTTCTTTAGTCGGTTCAATTTTAGGAGCCCGCGCCAGATCTAAATAGGATTTACTTACATTCATGAGCCGATCGATTTCCTTGCGAATCGGATCAATCGTAATCAAAGAACCACTGCGCTTTAATTGCTCATCGAGCAACTCAACATGGAGCCCCAAAGCATTTAACGGATTTCTAATTTCATGGGCCATCTGTGCGGAGAGTCTTCCAACTAAACTGAGCTTTTCCGACTGAGAAAGCCTAACCTGAGCCTTTCTCAGGGCAACGTTTTGTTTTGCCATCTCCAAATGGGCGCTCTCTAGATTTTTCTTCTGAAAATTAAGCTGCCGCGTTTTATCCAAAACAAAGGATGACATTTTATGAAATTCTTTCGCCAGCACAGAAACCTCATCCGATCCGATTCCGTCAGGAACACTATCGGGAATTGGTACTAGCTCTAATCCCAGTTCAGAAATTTCCTGCATCTGTTTTGTCAGCGCAGCCAGGGGCTCCAGAGAAGAAGAAATCCAATAACTTAACAAAAAGGCAGAAATGATACAGAGAGCAAGCAGCAAGGTTACAACTATCCCTGAACGAGAAATATCATTTTGCACCCCGATTGAACTTAATCGGATTTCGCGCTCTAAATCACGAATCAACATTTTCAGCTGTAATCGAAATTGATTTCTCTCAGCAGAAACCGAAGCCGTATAGCCATCTCTATTTGGCCAATCTTTATACATAGCATCTAGCAAATCGGATAAATGAATGAGTAATCCTTGTAGAGCGGCTACGCGCTCCTTCGTCGACAAATTTTCATCATGATTTTGCTGCACTAATTTATTCAGCATCTCAAATCGCGACTGCAGTATCTGAATCGAGCCATCTTTAGAGCGAAGTATCCCCTCCTCTAGGGATTTATCTAAATCCGATTCCAATAAAAAAAACGAGCTATCCGCTTGATTTAAAATCTTTAGGGCAGGCACGAACTCATCATTTACCACCTGCATTCTCTGCTCGAGTGCATTGAAGCGATAGATTCCAAACACACACGCTGAAACCGCAAGCAATGCAATGCACAAGAAGCTTACTAAAACCTTCATTTTTAGCGGAACGGAGAGTTTTCTCATCTGTTTTAGTGTAACAAAAAAAATGCTTCGGAGATAATTAGATTGCAGCACCCGGCAGAGTGTAAGACGAGCGCTCTAGGCCACGTTTTTTCAAGAATTAGGCCCATCGTGTCGATACACAAGGGATGGATATTATTCCGAAAATGAAGGTTCTCTTGCTGCGACAAACGTCGCCGCCGGAAGCCATGCCTCCCATTGATCGCTTGCACAAGGCACTGAGTGGTTTTTGTGAAGTCATTGTCGAGGAACGAGGTGGACACGTCAACTCTGCCGAACTTAACAATGCGCTAGAAAACTATTCCCATATTTTTGTGGAGCTCCCACTCTCCGATGGAGTCGATCAAGCCAACACCGGCAAAATCACCTATTTCGTAAGGAACAGTTTTGATTGGACTGATTCCGTGCATAAGGCGGAAGTGATTCGGCAGCTCGAAAATTCCAGCTGCCTCGTACTCGGCGAACTAGCCGCCACAGAATTGCTTCGCATACTTCACCTTTATCTTTTACCCAAGCGAAGTGCTGGCGTAACAGCCCTCATGGAAAAGGGCTCTCTCATTCTCGGAGAAAAAATCCAAGATCTCGATGGCCTCGGCGAGCTAATGGACAAACTCTACCTACATTTGCAAAGCCAAGATCAACAAATAAATAATCGCGCCTACGGCATGCGCCAACTAGTTACGTCGATGCTCCACGAAGCATTCTTAAGAGCCAGTGAAGTTGCCTCCACCTATCCAACTGTGCAATTCCAATGCTCTGCGAATCAGGAAAAAATCACATTTAATATTCGCTTTCCGATTGGCAAACTTCCAATTCAAAACCTGAAAAGCCTCATCTTAGGAGCCAATAGCGTTCCCTGGTATTTGAGTTGGCAATCTTCAGATATTTTCTGTTTAATTCACCATGAACAGCACAATGAGCTAGAGGTATTAGCCTCTGTGTATAGAGGTAAAACAAATACAATTCCAGAATTCAAAAGCCTCCTTTTTGCCAAAAGAGAAAAAAGTGCAAGCGCCGAAAATCTATTGGTTGGCCCAAAGTCTTATTCATTTTCTACGTTAAGTGGATTAAAGAAGCGGCAAGCGGAGCAAGAGGAAATTCGGATCAGCAGTCTCGATTCATTACAAAATGAAATCGACGAGAGCCTGATCCCCGAGCCCGTAAAGGTGAAGCTCGCGCAAGTGGACCGCGAAAAAACCTTCCTAAAAGAAGTTCTTAATAAAAAAGAGATTCTTATCACGGAACTCAATACCAAACTGAATGCGGCAGCAAAAGAAATAGTACATAAGCGCAATGAACTTGTGATGCTATCCAGGGAACAAAGCAATGCCGCAGAACAACTGCGCCACAAAATCCATGAATTAGAAAAAAAGCAAAGCCACCAGACGCACGAAGCCCCTACAGAAAAAAAAGAGGCCGAGCAACAGCAACATAAAGACATTATTCAAAAACACGAACAACGCTACGCAGCCTTGCATAAGGAATTTTCCGCCAAAGAAAGAGAAATCCAAGACCTAAAAACATCCTTACTCAAGGCTCAGAAATCGGTGGCAGCAACAAGCACCACAACTAGTGCACCAGATAAAGAAAATCAAAAGAAAATTCAAGAGATTGAAGGACGCGAACTTGTGCTTAAGCAAGAAGTAAGGAAGTTGAACTTCAAATTAGAAAATGCAGAAAAAGCTATCAAAGCGGCCCAAACGGAGGCGGCAGAAAAAATCAAATTGATCGAGAAAAAATATGAAGAGGTAAAATCCAGAGAACTCGATCTAATGAAAAAACTCGATACCCTTACCGGTCAGCACAAAACCCCAATAGTTGTATACCATCCACGTATTATGTTTAGCCCATTTTTTATGTTGTTG
>CAIPTA010000135.1 GCA_903867855.1 Oligoflexia bacterium
GGAGTTCAGCATAGATGTAAGCTATCGCAAGTTTTCGTAGAAGAGAAATAGAGGAAGATTATCCTTACAATTCAGAAATTGAATGATGATTGTTGAGTAAATATGATGCCTTACCTGATTTCCAGTCGTGGAATGCACAGGGTCAAGCAGTGGACAATATTATATTCCGCTTAACACTCCATAGTCTTTCGCCTCTCGTGTACAATTCTCCCATGGCCCCGGCGATATTAATTTGTGATCCCGATAAGGATTTCCTAGCTGCTATTAAGGATGCGAAAGTTCCTAACGTAGATATTTTTACCGCGCTCACCGAAATTGAAGCTCAGCATCTGATCGTGAATCGCCAAAATAAAATTTCTCACACCTGTATTTCCGTGGATTTTTGCGAGCCGAAGGGCCTACCGATGATTCATTTTATCAAAACTCATCGCCCAATCATGCCGATTAGCTTAGTTGCAGCTGAGCCCACTGCCGGATTTAAGCCTGAGGAGCTCACGCAGCTGCATATTCAAAAAGTTTTTACGAAACCGATCACTGCGCAGCAGCTCACCAATGATTTATTTCCCGGCAGTTTTTTTGAATTGGATAAAGCGCTCGCGGTGAGTGAGGGCAATGAAGAGGCTGTAGGCGGAACGCAAAATATCGAGGCCGGAAAACTGCATCCGATCGATGCCTATAGTTTCATCTCGGGATCCAAAAGTTTTTTCGATGTGTATGTGAAGGTGGGCAGCGATAAATATTTGATGATCTTGAAATCGGGCGATCAATTTGATGCCGATCGTGTGGCGAGCTATGTAAAAAAAGGCGTGAAGAGCTTTTACATCAAGCGGGAGGCACAGCAGTATTACTTGCAATATTGCGATAAGCTCACGAATGCTTTGTTATCCAATCAGAACGTGCCAGTAGATACGAAATCGAAACAGGTGGTGAATCTAGGCGACGAAACAATTCAGTACCTAAAGAACTTTGGTATGTCGGAACTTTCCATGCAAACCGCAGTGCGCTTTGTGAGTCATACCCATAGGCTCGTAAAAGATTTAAAGCTGCGCACGAATCCACATATGTCGCAGTTCTTGGCGCGACTCGAAAAATCCGAACATTCCACTGGCACAGTGATTATTCTTTCGATGTTGTTGGCTTCAATGAAATATAGCGATGAAAATACAGTGAATTGTATTTCCTTAAGCGGCTATCTCCATGACATTGGTCTCTTTCAACTTCCAAAGGAAATTGGTGAGGCAGACTACGATACGCTGAATGATGAACAGAAAAAAGTTTTCGAGCAACACCCCAACCTTGGTGCAGAGTTAATCGCCAAGGTGCCGAATATTTTTCCGCTGGTGCCGCAGGTGGTACGGCAGCATCACGAGCGCAGAAATCACAAGGGCTATCCTTCCGGCCTTGGGGCGGGGCAAATAGCCACGGCGTCTGAAATTGTGGGTATCGCAGATCTATTCCATGAGCTGTTAATTCGCAGAGGCAAAGAACCTGATTTTAATCCATCAAAATTTATAGAACGCCACTACTTTGATGAATTTTCTTTCCAAACCATTGAAGTTTTTCGCAAAACTTTTCTATAAACTTCTGCGTCATCATTTCTCTTTCGTTTTCGTTTGAGATTTTTCTGAAGACTTCTTATGCTAACGCCCTATGGACTTTTCAACTTGGTTAGCAAAAAAACTTCCTGGTATCTCCCTTCATGCAGCGAGCGCTGTGCTCAAGCTAGCGGAGGAGGGGTCTACCGTTGCCTTTATCGCTCGCTATCGTAAAGAAGCCACATCCAATATGGATGAGGTGATGATCCAAAAAGTGATCGATGCGAAGGAAGAGCTGGAAACTGTGGTGAAGCGCCAGGCCTTCATCCTCGGTGAAATTGAACACCAAAAAAAGCTCACCCCTGATTTGAAAAAAATCATATCTGCTACCTTTGATATTGATCAGCTGGAAGAACTCTATTTGCCGTTCAAGCAAAAACGGAAAACGAAGGCGATGATTGCGAAAGAGGCAGGTTTAGAACCTCTTGCCACCTGGATTTGGGCCACGGCGCAGGGGGAAATTTCTTCTGCGGGCGTTAGCCTGGAAACGAAAGCCAAAGAGTTTATCAATCCAGAAAAAGAAATTTCGGATGTGCCCACGGCCATAGAAAAAACCACGGATATTCTGGTGGAAACACTTTCTATGAAGCCGGAATTGCGAGAGTTCGTGCGCAATCATGCCGCGAAGAGTGGTCATCTCAAATCCACCAAGGGGAAAAAGGCACAGGTAAACAGCAAATTTGAGCGCTATTTTGACTATTCTGAGCCGCTTAGCAATTTGATGAATCCGCAAAATTCGCATCGCTATTTGGCAATGCGAAGAGCTTGGCTGGAAGAAGAATTGGTGCTGAATGTGGATGGCGGCACTGCGGAAGATAAGTTTCACGAAAAAAACCTTACCCAGTTTGAGTTGAGTGCGGTGAAAGTGCCAACAGCACCTGGAGCAGCACTACTAAAAAAAGCTTCTTTACTTGCCTACAAGGCCTACGTTTTCCCTAGTATCGAAAATGAACTGCACAAAAATTTGAAAAAAATTGCTGATGATGCGGCGATTCAGGTTTTCGCAGAGAATTTGCGAAAACTACTCTTAGCGGCTCCGTATGGATCGAAATCAGTGCTCGGTGTTGATCCCGGAATTCGCACGGGGTGCAAACTGGCGCTTGTTTCAGATTCTGGCGAATACCTAGCGAGCACTGTGATTCATTTGCAAAGCCCCGGCGAGCGGCTTGGCGCGGAGAAGGTGCTGCAAGAAGTGGTGAAGAACGCAAATGTGCGAGCTGTATCCGTGGGTAACGGTACCGCTGGGCGAGAAACCGAATCCTATATTCGCGAAGTATTTAAGAAGCACGATATTAAGATTCCTGTAGTGATGGTGAGCGAATCTGGTGCCAGCGTATATAGCGCTAGCGAAGTGGCTCGGGAAGAGTTTCCTGAATTAGATATTACTGTTCGGGGTGCGATTTCCATTGCCCGACGTTTGCAAGATCCTCTGGCCGAGCTCGTGAAAGTAGATCCGAAGAGCATCGGCGTGGGCCAATATCAGCATGATGTTTCCCAGCCTGAGTTAAAGAAATCCCTGGAATTCGTGGTAGATTCTTGCGTTAACTCAGTTGGCGTGAATTTGAA
>CAIPTA010000136.1 GCA_903867855.1 Oligoflexia bacterium
AAGCTCTTCCAGCTTTGTGAGCCAAGCTTTGAGGAGCGGAGCGGCCGTCATACCCTCTACAAAATATCTACGGCTAGTGCCAAGAAAGGAATTCACTCCAAGGTCGTAGATAAAATCCAGCCAATCTTCTTTACCGAAAAAGGCTAAACAATCTTCCAGCTCTGCAGCCCGTTCGCGATAAAATTTGGAAAACTCTTCGTTCGGGGCATCGTAAGAAATATTTAAACCAGAGCTACCAGCGATCAATAATTTTCTTCCCGCTGCGGGTCGGCGCTCGAATACATGCACTTCGATGCCACTACTCGCAAGAACATAAGCGGCCAATAAACCAGCTGGACCCGCCCCTACTACTAAACATTTTTTATTACTCATAGATCAGACATCTTCAATTTTCGTAATTTTGGCGCGCGAAACCAAGTTATCACCACAACTAGGATGGTCATGCTTGCTCCGAACAAAATCGATGGGCGCAAGCCCAGCACTTTTGCTGCAAGTCCTGATTCAAAGGCGCCAATTTCATTGGAAGATCCGATAAAGATGGAGCTAACAGAAGCAACTCTTCCTCGCATTTCAGGCGGCGTAGACATTTGCAAAATCGTTTGGCGAGTTACCATGCTCACGCTATCGCACATTCCCGTGAGCACCAGCAGTGCGCAAGAAAGAATAAACGAGTGAGAAAGTCCGAAGCCAAAAATCGAGAGTCCAAAGCCGCAAAAAGCGATCAATAGACTTTTTCCTGAAAAGCGGGAGATGGGAAAACGAATTAAAAACCAGCCCATGAGAAAAGATCCAAAGGGCATCGATGCGCGAAGAAAACCAAGACCAACGGGGCCATTCGAAAAAATATCCCGCGCAAAAATCGGAAAAAGTGCGGTAGCGCCACCGAAGAGCACGGCAAACATGTCTAGAGACATAGCTGCTAAAATAATTTGATGGGCAAACACGAATTGAACTCCGGAAAAAAAACCTGGAGAGGAATTAGTTTGTACTTTTCTTTTTTCTCTACCCTGCTGTAATTCCCGTGCCGTGAATTGTGCCAACAAAAGAATAGTGAGCACAAAACCAAATACACCGCGAGCTCCCGCAAACGCATAGAGAAAGCCTCCAAAGGCTGGCCCCGCCAGGGAGGAAACCTGCACCAAGGAACTACTCCATGCCGTAGCCTTGCCCAAGAATTCACGAGGCACAGTGAGAGGCAAAATCGAAAATTGCGCCGGACTAATAAAGGAACGCGCAAAGCCCGTGAGAAAGGCGGCAAAAAAAATGCCGAATACCTTCATTCCCAAGCTCACAAACGATGCATCACCCGAAATAAAAACGAGCAATCCAGCGGAAAGCGCGGAGCAAAGAATCGCCATTCGGTAAACAAAAAGAGGCCTACTACGATCCACAATCCAACCAGATACGAGTGCAAACGTGAGCGCCGGCATCACTTCAGCGAGGCCAATGAGACCAAGATAAAGTGGATCTTGCTTGATGGAATAGAGCAGCCATCCCACTGCCACCGCTTGGATTTGCGTTGCGAAAACCACGAGAAATCGTGTGCTCAAAAGAAAGCTAAAATCACGGCTGCCTAAGATCCACTGTCGCGGTAGAGAGACACTCATGGAGCGCATACTATACCGAACACTGCGCCGTGTATTCGACAATAATACTAAACATATTTAGTCAACATTCCGAATAGAGTTTATGACCAGCTTCGTCAGAAAACTTACGGTGATAGCGGCCTCGCTAGCGGCCTTCTCACCGAGCCTCGCGATCGCTGGCGATCCTCTGGATCGTTTTCAGTGTGAAATTCGTGTGCAGGGAATTCTTGGCGAGCCGGTGCAAAGTATTTCTAAAATGAGCGCTGCACGCACCGTGGAAACCATCGATGGAATGGTCTACGAGAATCCGGGTGACAGTCTGCAATCCAGCCTCCAACTAGCAAATGGATTTCGTGTGGAGCTATGGGCGCAGTATACATTCAAGCGTGCTGCAATGGATGGGTCGCCCTGGGCCGTGCATACTTGCATGAGTGGCAGCGTGACCAATATTTTCGGAGTGAAGAGTTCCTGGTTCTGCCCAAACCTCTACTTTCCCGTTTCCGAGAAAGATGGAGTGCCCCAATTCGATGGCATCAATGGCGGCACCATCGATCACGATTTCGAACTAGAGGGAGAGAAAGTGCATCTCTCCTGCACACTCTTGGAAACTATTTCGCCTTAGCAGTTTCCGTAAGCATAATTTGCTCAATGCGCGAGAGATCGTCTTCGGTGATTTGAAACACTTGCTTCGAACCAATCTCTTTGCTGATTTTTTCAAACAGACTTTCCGAAAGAAAAGGAATCACTTTGCCAGAGCGATACTCGCGCTCTTTCTCCCCATAAAGGCCCATGAACGTTTCATCGCGGAACCAGCTCTGCTTATTGCGGCGCTGAATTTCAGCGAGCGCAGAATCACTTGGGTTACGCTGCAAGAACTCGAAAAACAAACCAGACGCTTTGCTGCCTGGGAAATACCATTCTCCAGAGAAAACCTGGATCAAGTTTTCTTCTTCGTCTTTCAAAATCGGAGTCACGAATTGCACGCCGCGCTCGGAGGCATGCTTGTGAAAAGCGATCAAATCGGGAGTGCGAAGCGCGATATGCTGCCAATGCGCCACGGATTCGTGACCATCGAGCATCTCTCGAACGTGAGAAGGTTCGCCTGCTGGTTCAGATGGCTGCACCACTGCGATGATCGTGCTCAATTCATCTTTTTCCGTGGATTCCCATTTTCCAATTCGGGTGGCGAAAGTCATGGAAGTTTCAGGGCTAGAACCCTTCGCGGGCCTCTTCTTTTCGTACAAAATATCTTCCGGAGTGGTGCCAAAAATAATGCGGAAGGAGGCATAGGCCACGGGATAGAGCCTTGGATGAAGGAGGAGGGTCATGTGGTCCACGGCAAAATTCATAAAGGGCTGCTTTTGTTTCATACGATTTCTCCTGCCCACAACTTAGCTTTGAGGTTGCGCAAAGTAAAGTGGGCAGAGTACTAAAGAAGCATGAATAAACAGCGCGCCAGCATTGCCTTCATCTTCGTCACCCTGACTTTAGACATGGTGGGCATCGGGATCGTAATTCCCTCCCTGCCAGACATTATGCGTCGCTTTCTCGCAGATGAGGCGAATGTCTCTCAGTACTTTGGCTATTTCATTTCTCTTTATGCCGCCATGCAACTCGTGGCCTCGCCCCTGCTGGGTATGCTTTCCGACATGTTTGGTCGCCGTATTGTGCTGCTTCTCTCTCTGTTCACCGCAGGATGTGACTATATCTTGATGGCCTTTGCCCCGAGCCTTCGCTGGCTCTTCGCCGGAAGAATTATTTCAGGACTCACAGGAGCAAACGTAACCGTGGCCATGGCCTATGTGGCAGACATCAGCACAGAAGAGAATCGTGCGAAAAATTTCGGTATGCTCGGCGCAGCCTTTGGCTTGGGTTTTGTGATTGGCCCAGCGATGGGAGGTCTGCTGGGGCATCTAGGGCCCCAATATCCTTTTCTAGCAGCGTCGGCAATTAATTTACTCAATTGGCTCTATGGATATTTTGTTCTACCCGAATCACTCGCAAAAGAATCTCGCCGCAGTTTTTCTTGGGAGAGAATGAATCCCTTAAGCTCGCTCAAAAGTGTGTTCCGCCGGGAACATATTTTTATTTTAGCGATCGTCTATTTTGTATTGCAGATGGCGGGTCAAACGCATCCTTCCATCTGGACTCTCTATACCGAGCACCGTTTTGGCTGGGAAAAGTGGCAGGTGGGAATTTCACTTACTATTGTTGGCTTGATGTCGGCAATTAGCCAAGGTGTTTTTTCTGGCTGGCTTCTACCAAAATGGGGTGAGCGAAACACCGTGATCTGGGGCTCCTTCGGCGGCGCCATCACCTTCGCTCTTTTCGCGTTAGCTACGCAGGGTTGGATGATGTATGCGATTCTTTGTCTTTCTGTTTTTACTTGGCTCGCGCAACCCGCACTCCAAAGCTTAATTAGCCGCGGCGTATCCTCTCAGGAGCAGGGCGAGCTGCAGGGAAGTCTCGTTTCGCTAGGCAGCCTAGCAGCGATTATAAATCCAATTTGTGTAACCCAGCTCTTTTCTATTTTCTCGCAGAAAACTCCTGGGCATCTCTATATACCTGGAGCGCCGTATTTCTTTGCAGCAACAATGAGCTTTCTCGCCTTCCTCGTGGCACGTAAACACGCTAAGGGATAGGTAAAGCGAGCCTACACGCCAGCCAATGATCGAGAATCTATAGCGCACTGGAGATTCATCCGAAGAGCGTGCATGGGAGTTTTCAATAATAAACAAGCATATTGCCAGGGCTGGTATTGGGCTCTGCCGTCGAAAGATCTTCCGAAGAAGGCAGTAAAGTCTGTAGTGCTCCTAGGGCAAGAAATCATTCTCTTTCGCGGCGAATCGGGAAAGGTTTTTGCGCTTGATCCAAATTGCCCCCATATGGGTGCGAACCTAAAGTTAGGAAAAGTAGAGGGAGATTCACTTCGTTGTGGATTTCACGGCTGGGCCTATTCGGGATACGGCGAATGCCTTGGCGCACCTAAACAAAATCTATATCAACCCAAAGCGCTCCCACCCAAACAAAAATGCCATCGAGTGGAAGAAAAATTTTCCATGATCTGGTATCACACGGATCCAAACTCCACGGAAGCACTTCCAGATTTTTCCACGCACATCGGCAAGCAAACTCAATCAAAAACGGATCGCATCGAAACAAGGTATTGCCATCCCACGCTCATTCTTGGTGGTGGTGTAGATGAAGATCACTTTAACTTCGTTCACCAGGGCACGATCGCACAATCAGGAACCCTACAGTTCGAAAGTAAAAGAATTTCACCCCGAGTGATAAGCTTCCAGAACACAGCGAAAATCCCTGTTAGTTCTTTAAGACGAAAAATCCTGAGCTGGTTATACCAAGGGGTGCTTACCTATAAAGTTACTTATTGGTTCGGCACAACTGCACTGGCGGAGTTGGGTCCAAGTTTTTTACCGATGTATTCGATCTTTGCCTATCGCCCCACCCCTCAGGGATTCACAGAGGGACTGAATATTTACGTTACCCCCTTTTCCGGTTGGTTCGGACGATGGGTAATGAAAATGACGGGCAAGGTTCTGCGTAAAGGCGGCGGAGAAGACACCCCCTTTCAAAACTCTATGCAGTTTAAGGAAACGCAGTGGGTAAAGGAATCCAAATCCCTCTATAGCTTTATTCAATATGTGAATGAACAGCCGAGCCTTCCCTTTCCGGAGTATACCAAATCATGAATTTAAAAAACTTTTGGTATATCGCCTGCGAATCTTCTCAGCTCACTAAGGAGAAGCCGCTCCCTTCCGAGCTCATGGGAGAATGGATAGCCCTTTATCGCGACAATACTGGCAAAGCAGTGGCCGTTACTGATCGTTGTCTCCATCGCAATGCTCGGCTGTCGAAGGGGAGAGTGCATCAAGGAAATCTCGCGTGCCCTTATCACGGTTGGCGCTATGGCAAAAATGGCGAAGTGGTAGCCGTGCCGAGCGAGGGAGAAAAATTTCAGCCAAAGGCGAGCATGTGCTTAAAAACTTTTCTCACGCGCGAGCAAGATGGCTATGTGTATGTGCAATTGGAAAAGGAAGAGAGCCTCCAACCCAAGGCAGTGCCCTTCCTTGGGAAACCCGGTTACTCCCATGTGCGCCTCGTGCATATTTTTGAAGCCGAAGTGCCTAATTGCGCAGAAAATTTTATTGATATCCCTCACACCACCTTCGTGCATCCGAATATTTTTCGCTACCAGCGCGAACCGCAGCGCCTACTAGGCGAAGTGGAAATGGAAAAAGGGAATGTGCATATTCGCTACCGAGAAGAGAGCTCCAATTTTGGTATTTTCTCTAAATTTTTAAATAAAGAGAAAAAAGAAATCTTCCATGAAGATCATTACTATCTGCCAAATTTCACACACGTGGAATATCGTTTTGTGGATGGCAAGCACTTCAATATTACTTCCCAATCGGTTCCCACAAGAAATGGGCTTACTACGGTTTATACGGATCTCACCTATGACTATGGAATTTGGAACTGGGTAGCGAAGCCCTTCGTTTATATTACGGCAAAAATGATTATCGGGCAAGATGTGCGCATCATGGCCCAACAGAGTGAAGTGACCAAACATTTCGGCGAGCAATTTGTAAGCACCCGGGCCGACCTCCAGCATATTCACATTGAAAGAATCTACAAGGCGCTCCGTGAAGAAAAAGATCCGCGCGAGTTTCAGGCCAAAAAAGAAACGGTGGAATTCTGGATATGAAGCTAGATTATATTTTAGTGTTAGCGGCTTTTTATGCTCTCGCAGCCTGGACATTCCTCTATCCACCGATGCGTACGAAAGCACTTCGCCGAAGCATGGCTGAGTGGACGCTCGACATTACTGGCCTCTGCATTCACGGTATGATTGTGCCGGCCTTTCAAACTTTTGTTATTTTTGCGAGTCTTCGTTATCTTTTTCCTGCCTTCGCCGGAACCCTGCA
>CAIPTA010000137.1 GCA_903867855.1 Oligoflexia bacterium
AAAAGGGCCGTAACCAAGGTAATGGCACGATTACGGAGCAAAACTTCCAGAATTTTTCCATAGCCACTCGCCAAGCGAACAAAAAATCTATCTACCATTCCGGCCATTCCCGTTGGATGATGAGAAACTGTAAGATAGCGCGAGCACCGCATCGGAGTAAGAGTGAGCGCTTCCAACAGGGAAAGTAATACCGCTACAGTTACAGTAACGCCATACTGCAAAAAGTAGCGCCCGATCACGCCATCCATAAATACTACGGGTAAGAAAATTGCCACAACGGCGAGAGTGGCCGCGATGGCAGCAAAGGTGATTTCCTTAGATCCTTTTAAGGCCGCGTTTCGCTTTGTTTCGCCGAGCTCTTGGTGACGCACAATGTTTTCAAGCATCATGATGGCATCATCCACCACGATACCAATCGCCAAACTCAAGCCCAGCAAAGTAAATGTATTGAGCGTAAAATTAAAAAAGAGAAATGCAGTGAAGGAGCCAATAATCGAAGTTGGAATCGCCATCAGCACATTTATCGTGGATGTCCAAGATCCGAGGAAGAGATAGCAAACCAGGGAAGTTAATAGCGCCGACAATCCCAAAGTAAAAATTAAAGAATCCACCGACTGCTTGATGAATCGAGTGTTATCAGAGCGAATCTCCACATTATACTTTTGTGGAATCGTGGGGCGAATCTCTTCCAAGCGTTTCCGAATCAGGTTGGCCACCTCTACCGCATTCGAGCCATGCTGTTTCAACATCCCGAGGGCCACGGCTCGTTTTCCATTGAAACGAGAAATTCTTCTCACATCAGCCACCCCCTCCTCCACCGTAGCGATATCTTTTAGCCGGGTGAGTTTATAGTTTGCACCGAGACCCGCACGACTTTGGATCATCATCTGAGAGAAATCTTCCGGAGAAGTGGCCTCCCCCAACACTCGCACATTCGCTTCTTTTTCTTTGCCTTCTAAGCGTCCGGCGGGCCTTTCGATTTGTTCTTTTTGGATTGAGGCCAAAAGATCATCGGAGGTGAGATTATTGGATTCTAGTTTTTTTAAATCCAACCAAACACGAAGCGCAGGATCTACATAGCCACCGAGCACCACATTTCCGATTCCAGGAATAGTAGTGAAACGATCGTAGAGATAGTTTCGCGCGTAGAGCATCATATCGATCGGACGCTCATTCGGATCATTGCTCGTTACCGCAACCCAGAGTATGGGCTGATCTTCAGGATTACTCTTTCTTACTGTCGGTGGTACGAGATTGATCGGGAGCACATTGCTCACTTGATTTATTTTATTTTGAATTTCGCGCATCGCTTGGTCAATATCGCGATTGAATTCGAATTCTATACTAATGCTTCCTGAACTCTGCTGCGCAGTGGAGCTTACACTCTTGATGCCATCTAATTCCATGATTGCATCTTCGATAGGATCGAGCACTTGGCTCTCCACCACTTCCGGGGCGGCACCCGGCAAGCTTAAGGAAACACTTACAACAGGAGAGTCTACATCAGGAAGCTGGCTCAAACCCAGGCGACCAAAAGAAACATAGCCAAATAAGATCAGTGCAGCCATGAGCATCCATGCGAAGACGGGTCGGCGAATGGAAATTTCTGGCAGGCTCATCATGCGTCTTCTACCTCTGGGCGTTCAAAGCGCGAGAAGAGACTGTACACACAAGGCACCACGTAGAGGGTTAGGAAGGTGGAAACTGTGACTCCACCAATAATCGAAATTGCCATCGGAATGCGAGTTTCTGCGCCGGGGCCAAAATTTAATGCTTCAGGAATAGCACCTGCAACGGTAGCAACAGATGTCATCAAAATGGGGCGCAATCGGATCGGGCACGCAGTGAGAAGCGCATCCACAACCGCCAAGCCCTTTTCCCTGCTTTGATTCGTAAAATCCACAAGGAGAATAGAATTCTTTTTCACGATCCCCATCAGAAGAATGAGGCCAATCATACTAAACAAACTTAAAGATTGGTGCGTGAGATAGAGCGCAAGCAGCGCTCCCGATAAACTAAAGGGAAGCGCCATCAAAACAGTGATCGGATGAATGAAGCTATTAAACTGTGAAGCAAGAATCATATAAGCCACTGCGATACCGAACAGCAGCGCGAAGATAAGACCGTCGAAAGCTTCATGGAAGGCGTTTCCGCTTCCGCTGATTTTCAAGCTAAAGCCTGCCGGTAGCACATCCTGGCCTATTTTCTCTGCCGCGTTCAGCGCATCTTGCTGCGATTTTCCTTTCGCCACATTGGCAAAAATCGGAATCGCACGGCCTCGGTTATAGCGCGAGATGAGCTGAGGGGCTTCCACTTGTCTAATACTCGCTACATCGGAAAGTTTGTTCATCTCCCCTCGATTATTGCGTAATTTTACCACAGAAAGATCCTGCATCGACTGATGCTGTTCCGGTTCGGATCGCACTCGAATATAGTAGCGATGATCATCCTTTGGATATTCCGTATTCGCATTGAAAATTTCACCACCCACGAGCGCCTGCACTTCCTGCTCCATAGAAGTAACGCTCACACCGCGTGTAGCTGCCGCAACTCGATTGGGAGTCACATCCACTTCGGGCATGCCTGATTGATAATCCATATTGATATCTTCTACGAGACCAGTTGCCGTTAGACGCTTCACGATCTCCGAGGAATATACTTGCAGCTTCGTCCAATCCGGGCCTTCTATCGTGAACTCGATTGGATAACCCCTAGAAGCGCTAAAGCCAGTGAGCGATAAATCCTGCCCGAATACTTCTGCATTCGGTAGAAGTGCCTTAAGTTCCGAACGCGTGATGCCCATAATTTCTCGTTGCGACAAACTTCGTTTCTTCGCATCGGTGAGCACTACATAAATGGTTCCCGCATTCACCACATTGTTCTGCTCGTAGTTTCCGATCGTTGTATAATATTCTTTGATATCTTTCTGTTTGCTTAAATACTCTTCCGCTTTTTTAAATGCTTCATTCGTGGCGCTGATAGAGCTCCCCACTGGCGTTTTGATATTCAGAAGAAAAAGTGATTGATCTTGTGCGGGAATCAATTCTTTATTTAGAGTGGAAACAAAAAACAGCGAAGAAACAAAGATCAATACTGAAACGAGCACTAAGGCGCCTCGATGGCGTAAAGCCATAGCCAGCGACTTCTTATAGGCCTCGGCCAACTTGTTCATAAAATGATCCATCGTTCTCACTAACCAGCTCGATTCCGCATTTGCGGAATGTAAGAAACGCGCACATCGCATTGGTGTGAGCGTGAGCGCTTCAAGCAGCGATAGAAATACGGCGACAGTTACGGTGATTCCATATTGATAGAAAAAGGCTCCTACCACTCCGCGCATAAAAATCACGGGAATGAAAATCGCCGCGATGGCCATAGTTGTGGCGATGGCGGCAAAGGTAATCTCCTTTGATCCATCCAGCGCGGCTTGCCTGCGGTTTTTGCCCATCTCGTGGTGCCGCACTATATTTTCGAGCATCATGATCGCATCGTCCACCACGATACCAATCGCCAAGCTGAGTCCGAGCAAAGTAAATGTATTTAGTGTAAAACCAAAGAAGTAGAGCGCTGTAAAGGCACCTACGATAGAGGTTGGGATCGCGAGAAGCACATTTATAGTAGACGACCATGATCCGAGGAATAGATAGCAAACGATAGATGTGAGAATTGCGGCAATGAGCAAGGTTTGATTTAACTCGTCTACCGATTCACGAATAAATTTTGTAGTGTCTAGGCGAACATCCAAATGATAACCCGAGGCGAGCGACTGATTCATCAGCGCTACTTTTTTCTCCACGAGCTTGCCCACCGCCACAGCATTGGAGCCATGCTGCTTTACGATTCCAAGCCCTACCGCTGATTTTCCATTATACCGAGAAATGGCACGAATATCGGAAAGCCCCTCCTCGATACGAGCCACATTCGAAAGCGGCATCGGATTATAGTTCACTCCGCCACCGCGAGAATTTATACGAATTTTTTGAAAATCTTCTACAGATTTTGTTTCTCCTAGCACCCGAATATTTAATTCGTTCAGCGGCGCTTCGATGCGACCTGCCGGCTGTTCATTTTGCTCCGCCTGGATGGCACTGATAATATCTGTAGCGTTTAACTCGTAAGAATAGAGCTTCTTTTCATCTAACCAAACGCGGAGGTTAGGATCTACATAGCCGGCTAGCGCAACTGAGCCCACGCCATCGAGGGTGGAGAGTTGATTCTTGAGCGTATTCCGAGCATACATCATTTGCTGGTAGAGCGGCACACCCTCATCCGCAGTGAGCATCACCCACATAATTGGCTGATCCTCAGGATTCGTTTTGCTGATCACTGGCGGATACAAAGTGGAAGGAAGCTGATTCTGAACCTGCGTGATGCGCGCTTGCACTTCTTGTAGAGCAATATCGATATTTCGATTCTGCGAAAACTCGCAGGTGATATTTGCTTTTCCTTGGCTAGTGCTCGAAGAGATACTCTTCAACCCCTCGATGCCCATCACTGCATCTTCGATCACATCCACCACATCCACTTCCATCACTTCTGGTGCCGCATTCTCAAAGGTGAGCGCAATATTCACCACAGGAAAGTTCACGTCGGGCATATTGCTAATTCCCATACGTTGAAACGAGATCGCTCCGAACACTATGAGCGCAAACATGAGCATCCACGCAAAGACCGGGCGACGGATGGAAATTTCTGAAAGACTCATGAGATCATACCTTTTTATTTATGCGAAATGTCGTGATCGGTGCAGACAAATAGTACATAGCTAAACTAACCAATAGCTTTTCTATAGGTACAATTCTATACTCCTCAGCGAGAAGCCAACAAGGAAAACCATGCGTCAATTTCGTCACTTATTTTCTGTATTTTCTCATGCTCATGGTCAGCCATTCTGGACCTCTCTAGTGCTCCTTTTATTTGCTCTAATTTTTCTGGCAGTAGGCATTCTGCGCGTAGTGGAATTCCAAGGTTTGGGATTTACGCGTAAACGTTTACGCTTTTTGGCAATTTTTCACGTATTAGGTTGCCTCCTCTTTTCTGCCACCATCGCCGATCTCGCGCTCGACATGTATCAGTTGTTTCCATTAATAAAAGGGGCTCTCTTTAGCGCATCTATTCTAATTCTCTTTCCGCTGCATATTTATGTGGCCCTGCGACGAAGAATCTTACTCAAGGGTGAGCAAGGATGAATCAAACAAAAAGAGTTTTTAGTGGCGCTCCATGGGAAAAAACAGTGGGATATTGCCGTGCCATCCGTAAGGAAAATACCATAGCCGTAACCGGTACAGTGGCCATCGATGAGAAAGGCATGATTTTTGCGCCAGGCGATGCCTATGGGCAAGCCAAGCGCTGCTTACAAATCATTGAGAAGGCGCTATTAGAATTAGATGCCAAGCCCTCTGATATTATGCGTACTCGTCTTTTTGTCACAGACATCAAGCGTTGGCAGGATTTTGGCAGAGCTCATGCTGAATTTTTTGGAGACTTTCCGCCAGCTACCAGCATGATTGAAGTGAAAAGTCTTATCGATCCAGGATTTCTGATCGAGATCGAGGCAGACGCTTTACTCGCGCATTAGGCGCAGCATTTCCCGAGAAGCATCATTTCCTTCTTGCTGCAGTCCATTTATAACGCCGGCTCTATCCGTCTCATTCCGATTCTGACTCAACTTGAACTTGGCCTGCATCCTCATCACCGAAATTTTAAAACCAGTAATAGCTCGCTCCATCACTCCCGGCGCAGAGAGATCACTAGGTATGCTAAATTCCCAAGGCAGCTCGCGCTTAGCTTCCATCTGATGTGTGAGCCTCTTCAAGCAATCCTCGATCGCCGCAGAATTTTCCATGAGCTCACATTCACCCTGCATATGCACCACCGCATAGTTCCAGGTTGGTACATCGTGCTCCGCATACCAGCTCGGGGTAATATAGCCATTGGGCCCGTGAAAGATAATATACACAGAACTTGTTTTTAAGAGCTTCAGGTGAGGATTGGCGCGCGCCAAGTGCCCATATAAAAATAACCCGTCGGAAGTTTTCTCCGCAACCAAAGGCAAATGGCTCACAAAAGGACCATCGGCAGTATGTGAAATTAAAGTGGCTAGCGGATAGCGCGATATAAGATCTAAACTTTTATCTAAATCCTCTACTTTGAATTTTGAGGGGTTATACATCGCTACTCTTTTTTCACCACATGGCGAGACATCACCACAATGGATTCGCTATTTCGTTCACGGCAAATACCTTCGAGCTCCGTAAATACTTTACGTCCATCGAAGCGAGTGGTTGGTTCGCCGAAGCGCACAATATCCTCTAGCAAATACCCACCATCCAGCTCCACCCAAACGGAGCAACCATCGTCTAAAGGGTTTCCGTATTTGTCTTCCCAAAGATCTAAATTAGTGTCCATGCACTGCCTCTTTGTGTTGGCTAATATTTTCTCCATCATCCAGGCGCAGCTCGCGAAACACCAGAGCGGAGAGCATAGTGAGCGCTCCAAGCACGCAAAACGCTTGGTGCAAACCATGAATGAATTCGCCCGTGGTGGAATGAAAGCGATCTTTGATAAAAAACCCCGTTACCAAAGATGCCGTTGCCACACCAAAGCTAAGCGACATTTGTTGAGCAGTGCTCACAATCGTACTAGCCATGCTCGTATCCTCATCTTTCACATCCGCATACACGAGAGTATTCATGCAAGTATACTGCAGCGAGGAGAAGAAACCAAAAAAGCAGGACTGTAAAAGAATCAACCAGGCGGGTGTGCCAACATGAATGGTCGCAAAAAGCATCATAATTGTTCCCGTGAGTATTGTGTTGCCTACGAGCACTCTTCGATAGCCGAGACGCAGTAATATCTTCTGCACCACCACTTTGAGTCCCATGGCGGCCAAGGATTGCGGCATAATGAGCAGACCCGAAACCAAGGGTGAGTAGCCCAAACCCACTTGATAAAGCAGCGGCAACAAGAAGGGCATGCCGCCAATGCCGATTCGCGTAATCAAACTTCCCTGCACAGATATTCGCAAGGTGCGAATGCGCATGAGCTTCAGGCGCAGCAATGGATACTCTGTTTGCATTGCATGAAGGTGATAGCCTAACAGCAAGGTTGCGGAAACTAAGAGAAGCCCAATCACTTCACCCAAGCCTAAGGTATGTTCTCCAAACACTTCGAGCACATAGGAGAATAATGCAATCCCCGATCCGAAAAGAATTAGCCCGAGCACATCCATCTTCTCCACTCTCTTCTCGCGATAATCAGGCAAATATTTTCGCACTAAAAATAATCCGGTGAGACCTATCGGAATATTCACAAAGAAAATCATCCGCCAGTGAAAGTAGCGAATAATGATACCACCCGCGAGCGGCCCCAGGAGCGGACCAATCAAGGCCGGAATGGCCACAAAGCTCATGGCCTGCAGAAGTTCAGATCGATGAAAGGTTCTCACTAACGTGAGCCGCCCAACCGGCACCATCATCGCGCCGCCACAGCCCTGCAAGATGCGACAAAATACGAGTAAATGAATACTATTTGAAATTCCACAGAGGAAGGAGCCAAGGGTGAATAGGCCGATCGCGGTGGAGAACACTTTCCGCGTACCAAACTTATCTGCCATCCAGCTGCTGATCGGGATGAACACCGCAAGGCTCAGAGTATAACTACTCAGCACCGATTTCATGCTGAGCGGAATCACACCCAGGGCACTAGCAATCATCGGTACGGCAGTGTTCAGGATCGTGGTATCGAGAGCCTCCATAAAGAAGGCGACGGCGACGAGCCAAGGGAGAAGTTTTTTAACAGACGCAGAAACTGTCATACTAAGAGGAGATTATCTTAGTATGACAGGATTGAAAGTAGACAATGAGGTTTTTATTTCTTCTGGATGCTAAACGCGATCTTTTGCACGCCTCCCGTTTTTAACGCATCCACTAATTCGGTAACCATATTGAGAGTGGCGTCTTTATCGGCCACAAGCAGGGCGGCGGTATCAGGGTGAGCCGTGGAACGCTTTTTTGATTCCATGGTTAGACCCTCGAGAGAAACTGCTTGGTTATCCACAAACAACTCTCCTTTTTTCCCCAACACCACTTTCATTCTAGGCTTATCTTTATCCACTAGCGCGGTAGAGGATTTAGGTAAGTTAATATCAATCTTAGGCTTCATCACCAGCGGGGCAGCCACCATGAAGATGATCAGCACCACAAGAATGATATCTACCAGCGGAATCACGTTGATCTCAACAATGGAATTTCCGTCGTTACTTCCAGCTTTAGCGGCCATGACACTTACGCCTTTCTACTTTTCGTGAATGCCAGGCATAGGTCACGAGCAGCATCGATATTGTTCAAAACTAGACCCACTTTTTTCTGGTAGTGGTTGAAGCCAACCACCGCAGGAATTGCGACTGCCAAACCAAGAGCCGTGGATACAAGGGCATGACCGATACCAGCCATTACCACTTCGTTACCTTGGCCAGGAGCGTTTGCAAGATCATTGAACGCTTTCATGATCCCCATCACCGTTCCAAGCAATCCGATATAAGGAGCGTTCGAAGCGATGGTTCCCAGTAGGTTCAAGTTCTTCTCTAGTTCAGGACGTTCCACCAACTTAAAGGAGTTGAAGAGATCGTCTAAACCTTCTTGGCCATGGTTTTCTACGAAGGTGAGACCATATCCCAGAGCCTTACTTTCCAAGGAATCCGATTGCTTCGAGAGCGCCTGGATATTCGCGAGGTTCTGCTCGGCGAGCATGGCCTTGAAATCGCTTGCAATCACCTTGCTCGAACGACTCAATTTCTTCAAAGAAAAGTATCGCTCAATCATGATCGATACACTCACCACACTGGCGAGAATCATCAAGTAAAGAATTCCGTGAGCTGCTCCGTCTGCCATTTTTAATAGTGCTTCCATTTTCGTATCTCCTTTTTAAGCTGCGTCAGTTAATTTAAAATCTACTCTTACTTCGTGATCTGTTTTTCGAACCAACTTCCCACTTCCATCTGTGAAGGGTTTATATTTCCACTTCTCTACAGACCTGCGGGCTTCTATCTCGAACATGGATCTTTGTTCGCCTCCCGTAACTCGCACATTCTCCACTTCGCCCTTTTCGTTGATATCGATCTTCATCAAGACCCAACCCTCAACCCCAGAGGCCAATGCGGCTCTCGGATATTTTGGCTTAATCTTGTAGTACGGAGTGGCTGGTGCCGATCCCGCACCCGTAGCGCCGGTGCTAGCTACTGGCTGCGCAGAGGCTTTCTGCGTGCCCGCCACCTCACTCGATGTATCCTGCATTTCCTTCGCAGTACTCTCGGGGTGACTATCCTTCACCGGGGTTTCGGGCTCCGGAGTTCGCGCCCTCGGAGCGTTTGTGGGTTCCGGTGGAGCCGACAAAGTTTCATAGGCAAATTCCTCTGTGAAACTTGGCTTCTCCACCGCGGTATGGAAGCCCAAATTGATGGCAATCAACGCTGCCGCAAAGAGGGCTCCGTGCGCAGCAACGGCCATCATGAATGATCCCGATGTTGTTTTTGGTGATGTCCAATTCAATGTATTTTCCATAAAATTCTCCACTCAAGGGACCGCAGTGCAGATCGCGTGCCAAAGTTTTTACGAGTGAAAAAGGAAAAATAAGGGACGAAATGATTCTTTTTTGCAGATTTGCTGGGGTCAAAAAAGAAAAACGGTGCACATTGG
>CAIPTA010000138.1 GCA_903867855.1 Oligoflexia bacterium
CCATACCAAAAACAAAAAATCACCCGATCTGGTGATTCTGGAAATCACGGATGCATCACTAAATAAAATTGGTAGATGGCCATGGACAAGATCTATTCACGCGAAAATCTTAGATCGCCTCGCTACCTATGGCGCAAAAGTAGTGATGTTCGATATCGCGTTTCCAGAAAAAGAAAGCCCTACCGCAGATAAAACATTTTCTGATTCCATCAAACACTTCAGTGCGGCAAGAAAAAATAATGCGGTGATTCTCGGCTATGGAATCAGCTCAAATTCTGAGCGAAGTTTAGAAATTCCAACCATCCTCTTAGAATCTTCGCTCAACGGAAAAGCGGGAAGTACGCCGATCCAAGGGCCAAACTTGGTAGACAAATTTAACTTTCTCGCGCCCAGCCTGCTCGAATCTGGTGCTAACCTAGGCTTCATTAGTGCTGATCCCGATTCCGACGGATACTTTCGCTACTATCGCCTCGCCTTTGAACAAAATGCTTCCTTTTTTCCCTCCCTTGCGCTGGCGGGCTTCTCTAATTTCTTCGCAAACGGCGGAGATCGCCATATCGCGCTGGAGGCAGAAAATGGCTCCTCTGATTTTAATTTGAAAATATCTAGCGCTGCCGGGGAAAAATCCATCGAACTAAACCCAAGGAGTGAATTGAAAATCCGCTTTTACGGTGCAGAAGAGGCTTTTACAAGAATCCCCATTGAAGAAGTGATCCTTGACAATGCCCCAGAAAACAACGCTGCGCTAAAAGAAATTTTTCGCGATAAGGCAGTGCTGATTGGCTCTTCTGCCTTTGCCGCGCACGATCTGCGAAATACTCCCCTCAATTCGGAAACTCCGGGAATGTATTTGCATGCCAATATTTTCCACGCGCTAGACACCAACTATTTCTTTGTGCCTGAGATTCAATCTCTGCTCGCTACCCTCGGAATCTTCGCCTTGTCGATCCTCGGGGTTTTGCTGATTAGTTATATTCACCAAGCCTTCTTTGCCACGATGGCGATACTAGCTTTGTGCCTCGGAATATATTTGGCGGATTATTTTTATTTTTGTCCGAATGGGTATTTCGTAAGGCTCTTTTTTTGTGAGTTGAATACGATCCTGCTCTATGCCTGGTTTACGATTTTAGATGTAGCGAGAGAGGGAAAAGAAAAGAAGAAGATACGGGATGCCTTTCAGCGCTATGTGGCGGCCGATGTGGTGCAAGAGATGCTCAACGACCCTGAAAAATTAAAAGTGGGTGGAGAGAAAAAAGAAATCACCATGCTTTTTTCCGATGTGCGGAATTTTACGAGCTTTTCAGAGAAGCTCCCACCGCAACAGCTCGCGAAGCTACTCAATATTTATATGGGAAAGATGACGAGTATCCTCTTCGCCTCCCATGGGACTCTCGATAAATATATTGGGGATGCCATTGTGGGATTTTGGGGAGCTCCAACTGATATGGCTGATCACGCCTATCAGGGAGTGAAGTCGGCCCTACAGATGATTGAAGCGCTTCCTGGGATAAATCAACAATTCCACGCCCTCGGATTTCCAGAAATTAATATTGGTATCGGATTAAATACGGGCGAAGTTTCTGTGGGAAATATGGGCTCGGATCTCTTCTTTCAGTATACGGCGCTAGGCGATCACATGAATCTCGCTTCTCGTATCGAGAGTCTCACCAAACAATACGAAGTGAATCTCATGATCAGTGAGTTCACTAAGGAGAAGTTAGGCGCCAAACAAAGTGAATTTATGCTTCGCCCGATCGATAATGTGCAGGTGAAGGGTCGGGAAACTCCGGTGCTAATTTATGAAGTGCTTCCGAGTTTTAGCGTGTGGAGTAAAAACTTGGAAGCTTTGATTCGCTATATCGCTATCTTCGATACTCTCTTCATGAAGCAAGAGTATGCTGAGGCAAAGAAAGAATTTTTAGCGCTGAGTAAGAGCATCGAAGATCGAAATCTGCAGCGGCTGATCGCAACTTGCGATAGCGCGCAAAAAAATGAAGCGAAAAATCATTTTACTAAGTTAGAACAGAAGTAAAACTAGAATGCCAAGGTAGTATTTAGCAGCCAATAGGGCCGAGTATAGTTATAGTCGGCGATGGTAGAGCTACTCGCCAACCCCTGAAACCCAGAAGATCTATTATTGGTATAGGTATAGGATAAATTCACAAACCAAAGGTTTGTGAGAATGGGTCCGCCGAGTTCTGCAGAATAAGTGAGCGTATGATCGCTCCTACTAGCCAGAGAGGCCTGGGTAGTTCCCACAGGAAAATTTTCACTCTTATAGTTTACAGTGCCCGAACTCAGTTGCCCCGTTACATGAAAATCGCGAATAAGCGGAATCGTTATCCCGAGATAAGTGGATGAACTTTCATAGTTAGTAAACATTGATCCCGAAACATAAGCTGCAGATCCCGCGGAGTTCACATAGGAGGCATAGGGGCCTGTGGTATCTGAAAAACTTTGTCCTATAAAAAAGCTGGCAAAAGACAATCCATAGTAATGGAAATTCATATTAGCGCCGTAGGACTTCGAAAATTTTGTATTCACGTAAATTGTATAGGGTAGTTCGAAACGGAAATATAGTTTTCGGGTGATTGGACCACCAATCCCAGCCACTAAATTCAAATAATCTTGGTAGTAGGCTTGGTCATATCGGCTATCAATATATCTCACAGAAAAATCACTCGACCAAAAAGAAGAGATTTTGTACGACGATGCCAAGCTCGCTGAATACACTTGGTTATTGTAATTTGTATAGCTTGCGTAATAGGGAGAAGAAAAACTAAAGCTAGAGTAGAGATTCCACTTCTTCTCATTGAAGAGGCGGAAAGAAATCCCCGCCCCCACGATAAAGCCTGTATCCGTATAATAGCTAGATGGATTCGGCCCCGTTTGGGTGGGCACGCCATTCGCATCGGTGCTGAGCACACTCTCTTGAGCCACGTTGCCATCAGAGAAGTAGCCCAGATTCACACTGCCATGCACCCACGGCTTTTCCCGCTGAATCTGGAGGAGCCAATTTTTAGCCTCACTCACCACCCACAGGTTTGGCTCTGCTTTGCTGATTGCGAGCGAAAAATAAAATGCTGCCCGCTTTGAATCTGCACTTTGATAGTAGGCCACACCGAACCAATAACAATAAATCGGCCACCAATTTTTACTAACATTCACGGAAGAAAGTTCTTGAATGGCTAGGTTCGGCTCACCCAACTCCAGATCTTGCTGAGCCACCAAAATCATCGCCTCTTCCACGAATCCCGGATCATGCACTTGCAAGGCTAAGGCTCTCGCTTCAAGAGGGCGCCCCACATTCACTAAATTTTGGGCCAAGCGGAGTCGAGCCTCATCTTGATCGGGATACTTATTCACAATGAGCTGGAATCCTGTAATGGCGGCTTCATATTGCTCTAAGCGCACATAGCAATAGGAAGTTCGATACACCACGAGATCGCGATTCGCCTCCGAAGCGTCTGGATCATAGTAAATTTTTTTATAGGCATTCACGGCGGCTATACAATCACCGTCTTGATAAAATTTATCTGCTTGGGCGAGATTATCGTTTAAATCCGAAGCGCGAGACTCTGCATTGAAAAATACAAGAGAAGCCAGCCATGCAGAGAGCAAGATCATTTTACTGGATTTTACCTGAGAACAAGGAGAACTCCACTAGCAATTGAATTTTTCTCTCACTCACGCCATGATGGGGAAATGCATCGGCTTCAATATCTGCTTTTACTATTTCTCTGTCTACTGTTCTGCTCGCCAAATGATGCCGCCGCTGCCGGAGCTGCTTGGCCGATTTCAGACTCGCCTCGTTTTTGGATTCTTGGCCGTGAAGCTTGGCACGTAAGCCTAGAGTTTAGTTCTTATATTTCCTCCAGTAACTACGATCAACAAGGCCTTGTTTATCAGCCAACTAACATGACTTCTCTGCAATTCATCAATCCTCGCTTCCACGTGGGGTATGGCCTAAATCGCAAAGTAAGCGTTTTCGCGCAAATTGCCGGATCCTATGTGACCACAAATAATATCGCGCCGGTGAGTTCTGGTTCCTATGGCGGACTCGGTGATGCCTTCGTAGCCATTCGTTGGCAAGTGTATCGTCTGCGCACTCCACTCTATGATTCCGCCGATTGGCTGCCCCAAGATTTTCAGGCGCTGCTAGAGGGCAGCTGGAATTTTCCGCTCTATAATCACGTGGCCTCTCTGGTGGCGCCTCAAGGCAATGAGAGTAATGATTTCACCGGAATGCTACGCATGGCTTGGTATGCAACGAGAAGTTTTGCTTTTAGTGGGGGGCTCGGCCTAACCATGCGCACGAATAGCTATGGGGCTGAATTGCCCTATTTTTTGCGCGTTGATTTCATTCCCGCCACCATCGAACAACTTCGCTTCTGGCTAGACCTGTATGGAGAGAAGCGTCTCAGCTCCATACCAAATTCCTTAAATGCTGCCCAATCGGATCCCATTCCTGGCGGCAGCTATTTATTCAAAAACACGAACTATAGCCAAGAGAAGTTCGGCCTTGGCTCTTCGTATCTGTTTTCCAAAGATTGGGAGTTGGCAGCCGCCTATCACAACGATATAGCCGGCATAAACGCCTCGAAAGGCTATGAGCTTGCGCTGGCACTCACTTATCGGCCCTATAAAGTGATCCATATTCGCAATGAACTAGAGAATAAAAAAGAAGAGGAAGAACGGGTGGTTGAGAAATGGCGCAAGCGAGATGCCGTTACCGTTTATGGATTCACCGCGATCATTCAGAAGGTGAGCGATCACGGGAACTTTTTTAAGATCGAGCTCAGCGAAAACGATGAAGTAAAACCTGGCGACGCTTTTCATGTATTCCGCCCGAGCAGCAAAAGCTTTCCAGAGCGAAAATTGGTGGCAGCAGCCAAAATCGTTCGAATAGACAATCGCGATGCCTTTCTCCGTGTAGAGGAAAATTTCGTGTCGGATATCTTCATCAATCCCGGCTATGAAGCGCAGCGTATAATTTCGACAGAATAAATCCGCTCTTGCCATGGGCGAAGAGTGCCCGTACCCTAATGTTATGAAACACTTTTTTCGTTTTTTGTTGGTGCTCTCTTGCGTGTTTTGGCAACGCGCAGAAGCAGGAACTTTTGCTAACCAATTCATCGAATTTCAACTTCCCGAAAAATGGGAATGTAAATTAGATGGCACGGAGTGGGTTTGCCAAAGCACCGATGAACAAAAGAAGCGGGATGCCATCATCGTGCTCGCTGCAAAAATTAAAAAAGCTGGGATGGATGAACTTCCCATCTACAAAGAACATCTTCAGAAAAAACAGAGCTATACTTCGCTCAACGGCGAAACAGTTGAATCGCAGCCGCGCTATGTGAAAGACCTCGATATCTCAGGTCACCAATGGGTAGACGCTCTCCACTTGCAAAGTGAGATCCCTGACTTCTACACTCGCTACCTTGCAACCGTGGAATCTGATCTTGGGATTCTCGTTACCTTCAGTGTGCGTAAAGATAAGTACGATGAATACGCCCCCGACATTGATTCTATGGTGAAATCGCTGCGTGCATTTCGTAAGCCCGGAGTGATCAATGGCGCCGATGGAGCCAACGGAGCAGAGACGCCTGCCCCTACTGATCTGTTCAGCGCAACGGATACTGGCAAAGCTGTTACAAAGCGCAAAGAAACAGATGGTAATGATGCTGGTGCCGTCCTCTTATTACTACTCGCCGTAGGCGGCGGCGGTGGATTTATTATTTGGAAGAAGAGGAAGCGATAATCTTTCGCTGTTGCTCTAAAGCCTGAAAAACTTTTCTAACGTAAAGGCGCGTCTCTGTGTAGGGAGGCATGCCATTATATTTTAACACCGCATTCGGGCCCGCATTATAGGCCGCAATGGCGAGCTTTAAATTTCCGCGAAACTTATTGATCAAGCCCCGCAAATAATGAGCGCCTGCCATGATATTGGCTCGTGGATTATGCTTATCCAGCGCTGCCACATTGCCCACGGATTCTGCAGTCTCGGGCATGATCTGCATAAGCCCTCTCGCACCCACTGGCGAAACCGCTTTGTGATTAAAGTGCGATTCCACTTGAATGATCGCTCGGAGAAGCGCTGGTTCTAAGCGTTCTGCGGCTGCAGCCTCTTCTAAATAATTTTCAATATAGTGCATGCGCAAGCTATTGAGCTCGCTTTGCGGATGAAGTGGCGCACTGTAAGAAATGGTTGGGATGGCTAAAAAGGCCATCTTGGCCAAAAGACCGAAAGTCCTTTTCATGCTTTAATGCTAAAGACTTTTCCCTAAATCCGGCAAGGCCTAATTTATCTTTTTAAAAGTATTTCCGAATGGTGCGCTTTGGTATTTCACCCAGCGCAACCGTAAGCCAGCGGTTCTTGGAAAAAAGCTCCTGGGCCACACGCCAAACATCGAGCGAAGTAACCTGATCAAGCATGGCACAAATTTCTTCGTCGCCCACTTGGCGCTCATAGAAAAGCTCACTCTTAGCCAAAGCGAACATACGATTTTCCATGGCATCACTGCCCATGAGCACCGCACTCTTCACGCTATTCTTAGCGATCATCAAATCCTTATCGTCGATCGGTTCCCGCTTCAGCTTTTCTATTTGTTCACGCATCAAGCGCAAACAATCTTCTACTTGTTTCGGTCCAGTGGCCACATACATGCCGAGCAAACCCGTATCGGTGAAGGGCGCGAGCGAAGAATAAACTGTATACGCATAGCCACGCTTTTCGCGAATCTCTTGAAATAGCGCGGAAGACATATTCCCACCCAAGAATGCATTCAGCAAAAAGGCAGCTAAACGATTTTTATGGTCAATCGGATAACTTTCGCAAGCAATCGCGATATGGCACTGATCCATATCTTTTCGAATCACGTGCACACCAGGATGAAAAGTTGGGCGCTTCAAGCTCGACTTTGGCTCCGGTTTCTTTTTGCCCTTAAAATCACCGAGAAGCTTATTCAGCTTCCGCGCAGTGACTGCGTGATCCACATCCCCAGCCATGGTGATAATAATGTTTTTGCTATAGTAGTGACGTTGAAAATAATCAGCCAGTTAGCTGATGTAGGAGATGGAGAGGTATTCGTGGTAGTGATCATGTAGCCTGTGACGCCGCTAGTACTATTATCTGAAACGATGAAGGCGGTTATAGGTACATTCAATGAAGTGACAGGTGAAGTGACTGTGAAGGTGTTAACTACTGGAGCGGTGTTATCTGCAGCCGTAACAGCTGTGAACGCCACAC
>CAIPTA010000139.1 GCA_903867855.1 Oligoflexia bacterium
ATATTAGGATTTGTGGGTGCGATCATCAGTCACGATCATTATTATTGGTCCACACTTCAATCGGGCAATCTATTGGAAGATCGACACGGACAAATTGAACGCATGGTTCATAAAGAACTCCCCTTCTGCGGCGGCAATAAAGTGGTGGATTTTGTGATGGATCACACTGTTGATCCTGGATTAGAACTGCTACGTAATTTACTTTTCCCAAACACTGATAAATAGACAATCAAAATAAAAATTCTCTGGGCCTTCCGAAAAGATCGGTTAGAATTGCCAGCATGAGAACTATTATCCTTTGTATGCTTGGTTTTTCCCTCTCCTGCGTAGCCATGGCCGCAGACCCTACCCTCAAGGTCGTCACCACTGAGGGCGAAAAAAACTTCACCGTAGCAGAGCTGAGGAAGCGCTTACCCATCCTCACTTGGACCATTCAAGATCCCAATTTTAAAAAGGAGAAAAGCTTTGATGGCTTCTCCCTCCAGCAAGTATTGGAACTAGGCGGCGCCTCCAGCGACAAAGGAGATGAATTAGTTTTCCAGGCACTAGACGGCTACTCCCCCACGATCTCTCTTGAAGTAGCGAGCAAGCATGAAGCCATGATTGCCTTTCAGGAGCATGGTGGAAAATCGCAATGGCAAAGGATTCAGCAGGGGAAGGCTTGGGTGAGCCCCGCACCGTTTTATGTGGTGTGGAAAGAGGGCAAAGCTTTGCCTGAGAGTTTTCCATGGTCCTACCAGCTGGCTCGCATCGAACTAGTGAGCTTTCAGAAAAAATACGCCAAGCTTTATCCGGCCAGTCTCACGAAGGGTAGCTCTGAGTATAAAGGCTTCATCACCTTCAAAGAGCGCTGCCTTCGTTGCCACTCCATCAATTTGCAGGGCGGTGAGCTTGCTCCAGAATTAAATATTCCGAAAAATGTAACAGAGTATTGGTCCGCTGCTGATCTAAAGGCTTTCATCCTTGATGCCACCTCCTATCGCTTGAAGAGCAAGATGCCCGTGTTTAAAGGATCTCTGAGCACAGCAGAAATTGACGATGTGGTGGCCTACCTCAAGCTCATGAAGGCCAATAAAATCTACAATTAATTCAAAGGCTAGCAGCCAAATCCGCCCCGAATTGACTTGTCGCGTTAATATTGTTAATATGAATTAACAAGCTCTTTTATCAAGCCGGAGGCTGCGATGTTTAGCAAGAGTACGCGATCCCATCTTCATTCGTCCTTAAGCGCAACGATTGCACTTGGCCTCGTGGCTTGCCAACCACCTGAAACAATTAAAGCCGGCAACTCCACCGCCACCGTAACCAGCACTGCCACGAGCATGCAAATAAATGCTGTTTGTAATCCCCTCGGCAATGGCAATTCACTAGGCGGAAACCATGGCCTTCAGGCAAGCCTCTACTATGCTGGCCCGCAAGCCAATTTGCCTGAATTCACCAAGGTAGATGATTATATCAACCAAGGCGTAAAAGCGGATGCGAATATTTTTTTCGATCAGGTAAATGTGCCCACGCGCTCTTTCTCCGAAGGTTTTTTTAATAGCGATGGAGAAGTGCTTACCAATCTCCAGGGGAATACTCTCTACGAGTGGTTCTCCCTCGATTTTCAAACAGTATTGAAATTAGCTCCCGAAAATCAGGCCGGTAATTATCAATTCGCCCTTATCTCGGATGACGGCGCCGTTCTTGAGCAAGAAGTAAACGGTGTGTGGCAGCCCTTGATCAGCGCCGATAATTTTCACCCCACTCAGGTGAATATTTCTAGTGAGCCCGTTTATCTCGACGCCAATAGCGAGCTCCCACTTCGTATTAAGTATTTCCAAGGCCCGCGCTACAATATTGCGATCATGCTTCTGTGGCGCCCATGGCCCAGTAGCTGCCAGACGGCTGCCCCAAACAAGCGGTGCGGTGTGGGCGCAGAATGCTGGAACGATCCTCTCAACGGCAAGAGCGGCAACGAAATGCTATTCGATTGGAGCAAGAATCCTTCCGTACCCAATGCCACCTATCAATCATTCTTGAGTAGAGGCTGGAATGTGATTCCACCCGTGAACTATTACCTGCCTGGCGCAGCTGACTCAAACCCTTGCACAGATACAAGCACCTCGACCAGTACCTCTAGCGCGACCGATTCAACCACTGCCACTACCACGAGTACGAGCACGGCTACAGATACAAGCACCTCAACAAGCAACTCCGCGCTTTCGATTATGGGCTTCGATGGCACCACCACCACAAATTCTGCGAGCATGATCTGGCAAACACCAAATGATCCTGCCTTGGGAAGCTTGCGCTGGGGCACTTCTCCAAGCGCCCTCAATAATACCGTGATGGAAAGTGGAAGCGATGTGACCACCCACTTAGTGATCGTGCCCGGCCTCCTAAGCGCAAGCACCTACTATTTTCAAGTGTCGGCCACTGACGCAACTGGCAATACTGTTTTGAGCCCAGTCATTAGTAAAACTACGAAGTAATCTCCCCCCCAATCGAGTTGCTACTCCACAGGGCGCCGAAAAACCTGTGGAGTAGCCAGACCCGAGTCCATTCCAGAAAAATTTCCAGCGAACCGATTATTTACTAAAGTTTTAGTAGACATCTACGAAAAGATTAGTAGACTAAGACTTAAGAGGTAGATATATGGTTGCGCGCAAAAAACTAAAACTAGAGAAACCCTTAACCGAAGTGGAGCTAGAGCTCATGAATGTGATTTGGAGCATCGAAAGCCCGTGCACAGTAAAGGATGTGCAGCTCGCCCTGCCAGCCGAGCGAGATCTAGCCTATACTTCGGTTGCCACGATCATGAAAATCTTGGAGCAAAAGGGAGCGCTGGAAATCCAAAAAAGTGAGCGCACGCATAGCTATTCTCCCTGTCTCTCCCGTGGAGACTATGAAACAATTAGTCTCCGCCACCTTAGTCAGAATGTGTTCCAGGGCAATCCGAACACGATGGTGATGCGCCTTTTAGATGATTCTGATTTGAGCAAAAAAGAAATTGAAACGATTCGACAAATCCTAGAAAGAAACTCCAAGTGATCTATAGCTATTTCCAAATCAATCTGCTCTTGCTCGTATCCCTCCTCCTATTTCAAGGAGGCTTGCAAATTCTAAGGCGAGGCGCGATCCCGATGCGTAGGCTAGCTCGTCTCGCACAATATTTGCTCCTCTTAAGCCTAACCGCTCCCTTACTATTTTCAGCTGTATCTATCTATAGACTACCTCGCCTCCACCTCGTGGCCCTGCAACCCATCTCCGATTCTATTGGAGTTACAGTGCGCAACCAAACCATCCCGAAGCTTAGGAGCGCGCTGCCAAAGTTCTCGAGCTCAAAGGCCCCTGAGCACCCCTCAAATTCTTTCTTCGTAAATGAAGAGAAAATCGCCTGGGCCATTTTCATCCTAGGCTTCGCCTTTTTTAGCGCTAGGCTTTTTAAGAATATCCGGCGACTCAGAAGCATCATTCACACTAGTAATCCCATTCGCTGCATCGGCGCCGTGATGATCTCTGTGTCAGAATCAATCTCCACCCCGCTCTCTACCATGATCAACGGGCAGCCCCTCGTGCTGTTGCCCACTTCGATCCTGCAAAATCCTCGCGATATGCAAATCGCGATTCGCCACGAATTGCAGCACCACCGCCAAGGCGATACCCGTTGGGCACTTGCCATAGAGTTTATACAAATTATGTTCTACCTAAATCCGGCTATCTATTATTGGAAGCGCGCGATCGTGGAACTACAAGAATTTTCATGTGATGAGGCCCTGCTTGGCCGAAGTAGAGTTTCATCGAATGAATATGGCAGCTGTTTATTACGAGTAGCGGAAGCTGCGCTTGGAAATCGCGAAATGCTGGTTGGTACCGCATGCATGGCAGCGAACTCCAAGAACCCCCGCTACTTTAAATCATTCTTACGAAAGAGGGTCGAAATGTTCAGCGAATATAAACTATCGAGACAGAAAAAATCTGTGGCGATACTTCTCGGTACCATCAGTATTTTTATCACCACGTTTGTGGCCTATGGAGCCCAGCAGTGGATGAGTCCGAATCGGCAAACACAGCCCAATCCTGGCCGTGCGATTTTTAACCCAGCAGTGCAGGCGATAGCAGAGGATGCGCTTCAAAAGGCCGTGGATAAATTCGCCGCAAAAGGTGGCTTCGTAGTGGTATCCGATCCCATAACGGGAAAACTCCTCGCCGTGGCCAATACTGCGCCTGAGCCAGAACGCCAAGGTAAAATCTGGGCGCTTTCCTACCAGATTGAGCCTGCCTCCATCATAAAAACATTCGTAACCGCTGCGGCGCTTAATAACCACCTAACAGCACCAGACGAAATGCTCGATTGTGGGAATGGCGAATACCTTTATGGTCACAATCTCTTCCACGATTGGAAAGCTTTCGGGAATCTTTCTCTCACGAACTTTATGGTAAACTCCTCCACCATCTGCGGAATTAAGATTGGCGAGCGCCTCGGCGTGAGTGGTCTTGAAAATACTCTGCATAGTTTTGGTTTTGGCTCGGGCGGCTCCAGCACGAATTTTCCGGAGGCAGCCGCTGGCGATATCCCGCGATCCAGCCAACTCTCTCCAGAAGAATATATAGGTCTCATTTCTGCTGGATACACCCTGCAGGCAGATTTTCGTGTAACGCCTCTCGAAATGGTTACAGCCATGGGAACGATAGCGAATGGCGGAAAGCTCATGAAGCCGCTGATGGCGAATGAGTTCGATACGGCTGCGAGCGTTGTGGGTGAAGCGATCTCTCCAGAGTCTGCGCTAGAAATGAAAAGTATCTTAAGAAAAGTGGTCACCGATGGAACGGGCAAGAAAGCCCAAAGTGCGATCTACACTACGGCTGGTAAAACGAGCACGGCGAACGGCCCTGGCACGAATCTGCATCAAATTGGTGGAGAGGAAGATATTGCAGGCTTCGCAGGATTCGCACCTGTGGATAATCCTCGCGTGGCCATCTATGTGGCGATCATCGATCCTTCAAAACCGCAAAAACATAATCCCCATGGCGGCGAACACGCAGCTCCCGTGTTCAAAGAAGTGGCGGAGCGCGTGCTACAACTCATGAATGTAGAAAGCGACATCCAAAAATAGTCAGCTTAGGAAGGGAGTAGGAAAATCCTATTCCCTTTCTTTCTCGCACTTCTCTGCTTTTTTAAGCTTCAAATAAGTGTCTGCCGTTGGATGTATTGGGTCGGGAACACGCTTCCTGATTTCTATCACTTTTGCGATCTTGCCAAGAGTGCCATCGAATTTTTGCTCTATACTCACAATAGCGTGAATCGGAAAATTTTCATAAGGCAGTATACTTAATTCTCCGCTACTTCTAGTTTCCAAAACCATCTGCGACTTTGTTTTTTCGGCCATCACGATCAGATAATGATGCTCACCTCTTCGCACCACTCCATTTATTTCGTAGATTCCGCAGGCAAAGACCGGCACTGGCAAGAACAGTAGAAGACTAAAGCACAAAATCTTTGCAAGCATTTGGTCCCCGATCTTGTTTGGAGAGATCGCCATAGAGTTGCTGATATAGTTTATTCTCCTCCACAGCGATCTGGCTAGCGATGTCGTAAGTATCGTTCATTTGGGCAATCAATTTATGAGATTTATTTTCATAGTCAGCCAGATCGGGGTTTTGTAAGCGGAGCTCTGCTTGTTTTGCCTTTGCTTGGGTTGAGAGCTCCACTTGAGCACTATAAACAGCTGCATCAAATCCCTTCGAACTTTGAGCCTGCCGCGTGAAGTAAGTAATCGGATTATCAAAATTGATACTCATCAGTTCTGCTAATGAATAGTCGAGGTGAACATTCTCTCGCTTACTGCCCAACACCACCATTTTGCTAAAAGTAGTTTTTTGAGTTCTCTCACTCGCTCCCATCGCATTCAAAGCGCGCAATGCGTTTTCTTGGGATACCTTATATTCCTCAATCAAGGTTTTCAGCGCACTTGTATCTACTAGAGTTCCAAGCTGATCTTCAAGGAGCTGAATCTGCGTAAAGAGCTGAGAATCGCTTGTGATCGTGAGGTGACAAGTTTCCGCACTCTTTAGAAGGAATGGCGTGAGCTTATCCGCATGGTTATCGCCATGATAGAATAGAAATGGTGTGAGGGCTGGATAAAGACTGTTGAAAATTGTATTGCCCGCATAGCTTGAAATCATCGGGAATGCGGGCTCTGCGATTTGATTTCGAGTTTTTAAAAATACATCCTCTAGGGATTTTCCTGGAGCCATATTGCGAATGAAATAACTGGAAAAATTGCTATAGCCATAGTGATTCGGCCCGGTGGAGGAAATTACACATGTTTTTGCATCAGCGAGAGCAAGCGTATTTCCAGAATGGCAGCTCATATCCAAGATCGCCAACTTGATTCCCTTCGCTTCGGCCAGCGCCTGGAGCTGCTTCAGGGAATCTAGGCTCACAAGATCACTCCCTGAGAGCTTATTGAGGTCGAGTGTACCAACGGCAGAGCCTATAGAAATATTGTGGGTGAGATCGCCGCCATTTCCCGATTTTTCCGCGCCATGAGAATCGATATAAATTAGTAATTGCTCCCCTGGCATAATCTCCCCTGTGTTTATTTTAGCGATATAGGAGGCAATTAAATCGGCATAATTTTTTGAGGTAAACGGAGCGCGACGATGGCTAGTGGAAAACTTTGTGTCTAGAATATTTTCTGAATTGCTGTGGCCACCATTGAACAACACATCAGACGACCATTTATTATTACTTAGATAGTTTCCCATTTCGTAAAAAGCCAAATCAAATATTGTGGTATTAAGCGAGGTAGACTCACCACCGCCACCTATCATCATCATGTGACGAACGGGTTCCGCAAAGGCCACTGAGCTTAGGAGGAAAAGTAGAATCGAAAACGGCATGGTAACATATCGTCCAAATTCACTCGCCGCTTGAACCACACACCTTATTCGTACACGCTATCCTAATCGGTAAAAAATGCCCTTTATGGCCAAAGTCACTCCGCACCGCTCGCCGCAGCATGGGTCTAAGAAATAAATGGTTTCAGCCACTTAGCGCTGGCCCCCTCTTTGCATTCCGCAGCTTGGTATCTATAAAATTAATTTATGAGGAAGCTTATGAAGATTCTTTGCCTGTTACTATTGAGCCTTTTTTTAATTCCGACTGTTCACGCAGGAGCAATTAGCGCGCAGGACGAAAAAATTGCGGCCAAGGAAATTTTGCAAAATATTGCCCTCGATCGAGCCAGCAAAGCGAAAGATCAAACGATAAAAAGTTCTTTGCGCTTAATTGCGGGAATCAGAATCGATACTGATGGCGACCCAGGAGATTGTCACCCGCACGGGCCTGGTCCGGATGGTGGCAACGGTTGCTGGGATGCTTGCACCACCCAAGGCTATGGAGCAAGTTATTGTGTGTCCTTATGTGGAGTGGCTTCTAGCTCTGCTAGTGGGAGCTGCTGGGATTCCTGCACCAAGCAAGGTTACGGCTCCAGCTATTGCGCCCCTCTTTGTGGTACTTCTACTAGCGGCGGCAGCGCAGAGTGCTGGAATAGCTGCTCCACCCAAGGCTATGGCGCTAGCTATTGTATCGGCGTATGCGGAGTGAGCACCGAAGGCGGCAAAAACGCTTGCTGGGCCTCCTGCTCGAAACAAGGGTATGGAGCAAGTTATTGCTCTAGCCTCTGTGGAAATCCCTAGAGTACTTTTTCGATTTCCTTCGTAATCTCTTCGCTCAGTGGCTCCTTTCCAGAGAGGAAGCGAGCCACGAGTTTTCCATTTTTATCAAAGAGAAATTTTTCGAAATTCCAGGCGATATCTGCCTCGAACCCCTTTTGCGAATTGATCCATTGAAAGAGTTCCGTTTTTCCCTTCCCGATCACATCCACTTTCTCGGTGATGGGAAATTCAACGCCATATTTTAGGCGGCAAAACTTTCCCACGTCCTTATTATTTTCCGGCGTCTGTTCGCCAAAGTTATTGCTTGGAATCCCAATTAGCATGAAATTTTTAGACTTATATTTTTGATAGAGTTTTTCGAGGGCATCAAGCTGACCCGTATAGCCGCAGCGAGTGGCGATATTCACGAGCATCACAGTTTTCCCTTTTAAAGACGAAAAAGCGATTGGCTTCGCGTTCACATCTTGAAAGCTAAAATCATAGAGAGATTTTGCGTTCGCCTGATAGGAAAAGAGAAAGAGGATTGCGATAATTATACTTTTCATGGGTGAAACTCCGTTTACGCTTACAGGTTTTAATCTTTCGCCACCATACCACGATAATCATGGCGCAGTGCCGGGTTCTGTTCTGATTTTTTGAGCAAAAATTTTCCGATCACAAGTGCATCAAGATCAGTGCCCATGAAGCAACGGAAAGCTTCTTCTGGAGTATTTACGATTGGCTCACCCCGGATATTGAAGCTCGTATTCACCAAGATAGGACATCCCGTTTCTGCTTCAAACGCCTTGAGCAAGCGATGAAATAGTGGATTCGTTTTAGCACTTACACTTTGAACCCGCGCAGAATTATCAACATGGGTTATCGCTGGCACTTCCGATCTTCGGGCCCTTAAAAGATCGATCCCCTCCAAGGCCTCCTCTTCCGGAAGTTTTTCTAATAAATGATGTTTTTTGAGCCTTGCTACGAGGAGCATATAAGGGCTCTTCGCCTCCAGCTCAAACCAATCCGTCACTTTTTCTTCCAGCACTATCGGTGCAAACGGACGAAACGATTCTCGAAACTTTATCTTCTGATTGAGCACGGATTGCGTTTTTGGATCCCGTGGATCGCCAAGAATTGACCTAGCTCCCAATGCTCTGGGGCCAAACTCCATGCGCCCCTGAAACCAGGCCAGGGCTTGGCCACCAGATAAATCCTTCGCCGCTATTCTTACCAGTTCCACTTCCTCATGCTCGGTAAAAACAGCGCCTAGATTTTTTAGCCTTTGGCAAATTTCCACTTCTGAATATTCGGGTCCTAAAAAAGAGCCTTGCATGGAATCCTCTGCCATCACATTCCGCTCAGAGCTCTCTTCTTGATAATAGGCTAATAGTGCTGCTCCCAAGGCAGCCCCCGCATCACCTGCGGCAGGCTGAATCCAAATATTTTCAAAGCCACTTTCCTTTAATATCTTGCCATTGGCCACGCAGTTGAGCGCTACTCCGCCAGCGAGACACAGATTTTTGAGTCCCGTTTCTTGGTGTAGATTCTTTGTAATTTTAAGCAGCACCTCTTCAAGAACCAACTGTATCGAAGCCGCTAAATCCATATCTCTTTGAGTGAGGCGGCTTTCTGGATCTCTAGGGGGCCCGCCAAAGAGTTCGTGAAACTTGCGATTTGTCATCGTCAAGTCAGTGCAATACGCAAAGTAACTCATGTCTAGGCGGAAGGAACCGTCATTTTTGATATCGATCAGGTGCGCCTTAATTTTCTCTGCATAGAGGGGTTTTCCATAGGGCGCGAGACCCATTAGTTTATATTCCCCCGAGTTCACCTTGAAGCCGCAATAGTAAGTGAATGCTGAATAGAGCAACCCTAGCGAATGAGGAAAACGGATCACTTTTTTCGGCTCGAGTGTTTTGTTAGATCCTAGATAAATGGAGCTTGTGGCCCACTCGCCTACACCATCCAAAACGAGCACTGCGGCCTCACGAAATGGGGATGGATAAAAGGCGCTCGCAGCATGGCTTACGTGATGTTCCGAAAAGCGAATTTTTGCTTCCCAATCCACCCTGGAATCAATCAGAGAGAGCTGCTCTAGCAGCAATTTTTTTTGAAATAATTTTTCTTCCACCCAAACCGGAAGTGATTTTGCGAAGGAAAAAAATCCCTTGGGCGCAAAGGCGAGATAGGTTTCTAGGAGTCGTTCAAATTTCAGAAATGGCTTATCGTAAAAAACCACCTGGTCAATTTCGGAAGCCTCTATTTTTCTGGCTTGCAGACAATACTCAATGGCCCCAGTAGGGAACGCAGCATCGTGCCGTTTGCGAGTGAATCGCTCCTCTTGCGCAGCCGCCGCTATATTTCCATCCACAATCAGGGCTGCTGCACTATCGTGATAGAAGGCCGATATACCGAGAATCTTCATCTAGAAAAGTGTATACACGAAGGGCGCAACGGCTGAGCCCTTCGCAAAAATGATGAGCGCCGCCACTAGGCCAAAGCTAATTAGTATGGGTAGCAGCCAAAATTTTTTTCGCTCCCGAAGAAATTGCCAAAATTCTTGTAGAAAAGACACTCAATCTCCTAGTGCTGCTTTTTTAAATTCTCTTTTGAGACGATCGTCAACTGATCCATTTCCCAATAACTTTTCGCATTTTTATCGATCAAAAGTTTGAGCACATTCTCCCGCCTTAAAGATCGTAGCAAAATGGCATAGGGAGTGAAGACAAAAAAATACAATACGCCCATCACAATAGGGCTCATGATCCCGTGCAGGATTTCCCCGAATTTTAGCCAAAGCGTTGCAGGTTTTTGTAAAAAATGTGGCGCCTGGAGAGCGATAAACGCAAAACTAAGAGCCACTCCCATTTCGATACGGGGGTGACCATGGTGTTTATGGAGGTGCACAACACTCAGTACAATAAATAAGGCGGCGAAGGTAAATCCAAATTGCCTAGCTGTGGATGATTTATTTTTGAAATTAGGCTTCGCTGGCAATTTATTTCGTGCCCTTTTTTTGCGCCCAAAAATTTTCCAAGAAGTAGCCCTTCAGTGCGGCATCAAATCCCGCACTGCCCTCCGCCATGAAGGGTGAAATACTTTTTTTCATCTCGGGAGAAAGCGTTTCCATCCACTCACGAAAATGAATTTCTATGAGCTCTTGTTCCCTTGCTTGCTTTTCTTTCTCTCTCGCCTTTAGGCGCTGGAGATTCTCTTTCATTTCTACTTCTTCTGGAGACTCATAGCCAGCAGCTACATAGGGCTGCCCTTTGCGCAAAATACCCATAAAGGCATTAAGTGGACCAGTGCGGAAAACTCGTTTGTTCACGCGAACATCGAAATCAAACTCGTGGATACAGCGTTGCACTTCTTCTGCGCTAAGTTTTCCATCTCGATAGAGCGCCAACAAATGCGACCTTCCAAATCGATGGGATTCGATGGAGCTATAGTCGATTGCCGCCCAATCTTCTGGCATTTCTGTAGTAGTAGTATTTTTATTATTAATTGAACTACTACTACTAGAGAGCTTTGCACTGAGTTCGGAACTGACTTCGGAACCCACTTTGCCCTGACTTTGTACCCCGCTGTATTGGTTGAGCTGCAGGAGTTCGCGGTAGCTTTCTTCTGAAATTCGGTATTGCGTCCAACCCGATTTTCCATCCTTATACGCATGGCGATCTAGAATATTTTTTAGGCGCAGGCGCTTCACGGCCGAAAGCACTGTTTCTTCTTTGAGCTGAGTGCCCTCAATGAGCTGCTGCTTCGTAATCGGCGGACTAACTAGAGAGTTATTCCAGAGGCAGCGGTTGAAGAGGAATTGTATTGTAATGCGCTGGGCACCGGCTAAAGAAGTGATGCTCTCTAGCGGACTATGCTCCCCTTCTTTGTGCACTAGCTTTGCACCCACTGGTGCACTCACTATGGAACGGACTTTGCCCGCACCCTGCACGGAGTTTGCCCTGTCATTGCCCGGTATTTGCACCGGAATCGCACTGAGCTCGGCACTGGCTTTGCCCCCACTTTGCACTGACTTATTTGCTGGAGCGGTCTTTGTTTTAGATTCAATTTCGGATTCACGAGGTCTGATGAACTGACTTTGCACGGGCTTAGCTGGCTCGTCATTTGCCTGAACTTCTGCCTTCGAAGCGCCCCCACTTTGCACGGGCTTTGCACTTACATTGTTTTCAGCGGCAATTTCCTCATCAAAGGCCTGTAGCGCAAGTAAAATATCTGCACTCACTTTGCCCTGACTATCAACGGAATAAAATTTATCTTTATCTGTGGCGTGCACTGACTTTGCACTCACTAAATCACTGTGGTTATGGGCATCTTCAGTAAGATCTGAGCCGGCTGAATGAGTATTCGCAAGCGCAGCAGCTAATGGAATAGTTTCCTCTGCACTCACTTTGCCCTGACTTAATGGAGCTTCAAGTTCCGTCGCAGCGGGCACAGTAATATCGGCGTGTTCACTGGCAATATCTGCACGGACTTCGCCCGTACTTTGCACTGGCTTCGAAATGGTTAATGGAGTGTCTGTCGTTGCACCGACATTGCCCTCACTTTGCCCAGGCTTTGCACTGACTTCCACTTGATTCAAGATCTCAGCGCTAGGGGAGGGTGGGGTAACTGTTCCACGATGTTCCACGCCAGGGGGAGTTAGCTCCGATTTGGCGCGATACTTATCAGTGAGCTTGCTGTACTTCGACAAGCCTTTGAACGCACCAAGCCCTGACTGGTTAACCTTGCGGCCACTTGTCGAATTCGGAGAGCTGTCTGCGCTCTTCTTAAGCTCTTCTGCGTCGGAATCTAATAATCCCACTTATACCTCAACGCCTTCCTGGTCTGCGAAAACAAGGCGATCGATAGGAAGCTCTAAAATTTCGTGCATCACTACCCAAAAAAGATCGGTAAATTCCTTGGCCTGTGGCACAGCGGCCTTAAACTCGCGGCCATAGCGAGTGGCGGCCACAAAAACGGGTTCCCTTGCCTCAGAGCACTTATCAATGATGGCCCCATTTGGGAACACGGCCTGAGATAGCTGCACATCCGTGCGCTCGGCGTAAATATCCTGAAGTTTGGCGAGAGCCTTAATCTTAATGTTCTCGCGCTTAAATTTATTGGGCACCACAAGAATTTTGTCCCACTGGAAGCCCTCATGAATGGTTTTCAAGCGCTTCAAGAAGTCTTCATTGCGGCGCATTGTCTTCAAGCACTTTGCCTCTAACTCAAGAGGAACAATGATGCGATTCGAAGCAAAGAGAGCATTCACATTGCAGGTTTCAATATTCGGCGGGCAATCGAAGAGAATGAAATCATATTGGCTCTTCAGCGCATCGATAACGTCTTTAATCATGAAAAGAATGGCCGGCCGAGGGTTACCCTCAGCATCAAGCCGATCTTCAAGCTCTAGTCGATTTAGACTGTAATTGATCTCACCCAAATCTAGGTCGGCAGGCACCACATGAAGGGTGGGGCTGATTTTCTTTACTACACTGGAGAAGGGCAGTTTTCGATAGGGCGATTCCTGGCCATCTTTCAAGCGCCAGTCCATGAGTTCTGCAATGGTGGGATCGAGCTCTGCATCCTCGGCCACAAGATCGGCGAACTTCACGTTGAGGCCGAAAAGTGAAGTGACATCGCTCTGGGAATCTAGATCGATCACGAGCACCCGGCCTACCATAGAAAGCATGGCGCCTAAATGCTGCGTGAACGCAGATTTACCCACACCGCCTTTTTGGGAGAATACGGAAATAACCTCTGCCTCATTGCCTTTTTTAAATTTGATACCGCGCTTTTTTAGTACGGCCTGCACATCTGTAACGCGGTAGGTAACCATTTCTAGTCCGCCATGCTTTACTTTGGCTGGATGAATGATGCCTTCCATCTCATACTTGATCAGCGTATTCGTGCTTAGGCCACAGAAGCCTTCCATGAGTTTACGAGAAATAGGTGGGTCGTAAGCACTCGTTACGTTAGACTCATCGCTCGAAACGCTTGCTGCTGGCTGTTCTGCGATGGTTGCCGGTGGAATAATAGGGGTGCTGCGCGTAGCTTGTGCGTCAACATTTGTGTTCATGTGTTATTCCTCTTTGCAGGGGTTCTTCCTTTAAAAGTAGCATTACCCTTGCAGATGTCAATTCGCGCATCAACAAACCAAAAGTGGCGCATTCGCCAATTAGTAGATGCAGCAAATAATACCGCTACCGTGTAGGAGTTGAAAGGGAAGTGTTTTCCTTGAGTAACTGAACAATGGCACTCGCAATGGCCTGGTTCGCTTGAGGAGTGGGATGGTGATCTACCGCGAGCGACATCGGCACCGTATAGCCTTCAATAGAATTGCGCAGATCGAGGTAGGGAACATTTCTTTTTGCGAGGCAAGCAGAGAGAGAATCGAAATCCCTTCCCGACACGGGCAGAAATCCCACATAAAATTGGCTGCCGGGAAATTGCTGCAAAAATTCCGTCTTCATATTTTCCATCATCGCGCAAATCAGATTGCGATGACTATCTGAAACATAGGGCGGGAGCATAATGCCAAGCCTCTTCGACAAATTACTCTCATAAAAAATTCGATAGAAAAAGGAACGAATCGGATGAGCGCTCGCAAAGCTCCCATCTCGCTGCAAAACACCGGAAGAATCCAAGAAATAATTCGGAGCACCCGGCGTAACGGTAGACCAAAAACTATTGCCTATGGATCGGCCAAGGTGATCGTCGATATACATATAAAGACCTATCCCTTGTTTTTGAGCTATTTCTATCGGCAGTTTTTTTTGCTGCATTCGCGCAAGAGAGAAGGCTGTGCCTGTGCCTCCTACGGCGTAGTTATAGGGCATAAAGTCAGGCAGTAGTTTACCTAGAAAGTAGGGCAGGGTCTCATCTTCGTGAAGCCCATGACCAAAAGTCATGGAGCAGCCAAAGAGAGCAATGAACTTTTTCGCCGCAGTTCGCGATATGGGAGTGATCCGCCTACCGAATTGATCAGCTCTATATTCCACATTAAAAATAAATCGATTTCCTTGGCGCAGCTGGTGCCTGGCCTTGGCAAAGGGAAGCTCATTGCGTCCTAGGTCGGAATCGAAATACATCCATTTTGCCTCTTCCAGGCGCTCTTCTGTGTTTTCATCGTAAACATGATGAAAAACCCCATTTCCGAGCGGGATTAGCGCTTTTACCATTTCACTTGGGCTATAGACTTTATCCTTGCTTGGGGTGCTAAGCGGAGCGAGTTGAAAATGGATGGGGGAGTGCTTGCTACTGGTTTCGCCGAAGCTAGTTGGGATATGCGGTAGGGATAGGCTTCCGAGCAAGTATTGATCTGCCAAGACAAGCAGTGCTGCACTCACGGCAAGGCCTAGCAAAATTCCTATTCCTGCCTGCGCGATTCTCTTCATGGGCTTACGCTAGCACCCAGTGCCGAGGCGCTCAATTATTCTAAAATGGAATAATACTAGGCTCAATATTCACTTTAGTTAGTGGTGCTCTTTATGGAAGAAAGGGGCACATAAAGAATGAAGGATCAACCTATGAAAACAAAATTGAAAACAATCTACCTAACTCTCACGATCGCAGCCGCCCTAGTGGCCGCACCTGCGTTTGCCTCCGATCTGAGCAACGATCTGCGCACCGCGTTTGCGCCTCTATCCAACCCTTTCGAGCATACTGCTGCTAAGCCCTTGGCAACCGACGCTGCCAATACGCTCAGAAATATTCTATCCCGCTGTGCTTTTACTCCGGTTCAAGCGCCAAGCGTGAACATGAGTAATGCGGTTTATTTTGATGCTGCTCTGGAAAAAAGCTGCGCGCCTGAAATCACCGCTAGCTATGTGAAAGATAAAAACGGCAAAAAAGTGGTGGGTAATAGCCTCATCGTTCATAGCGACGGACTCTACCTACAAGTGGTTAGCTGGGATGGCAGCCAGTCTGACGGTGGCGATGAACAGGCGATCGGCGTGTACGATTTCAATGGCAATAGAGTGGCTGTTTACCCTGGAATTTATGCCATCGGCAATGTTCTCGATGGGCTTGCTCATGCTGTAGGTATGAGCCTAAGAACTCGCTAGGCCTTACTCTCCATCATGTTCGGCAATTGGGCATTTATTTCTCGAAACGGAGTAGATGCTCGCTGCGCCCTTGAGATCTTGATTCCAGTCAATTGGCAGGAAAAGATCTACGTGCTCATCGTCTTTGCAGCTAGAGCAGCTATCGTTCACCAGGTGGTATCCCAAGAATTTTTTATTCGGCAGAAAAATAGCCAGACAGTCTCCAGAGTGAATTAGCTTATTTCCTTCCCTTACGGCGGCACTTACTCCCATGATGAGCGGACTATCCTCCCCCCGGGGCGCCTTCGCTAGACTAAACGTGGCTGTCTTGGTGGCTTCATTCCAGCGCTCCAAATTAAGCACCCGGTAGCCCATTTTCAACATCTTCGACAAGTATGGATCTTTTGTATGATAGTTCGGATCTATGTATCCACTACCTTCCATGCCAACTCCGTAAATATTTTTATTGATCGGATCTTTGCTATCACGGCTGGCAAATCCTTTTACAAATTCACTAGAGTGCAATTTATGATCTGGTCCAATATATCGGACCTTTTCCACACCGCTTATTTCCGGGCTGCCAAAATCCGCTTCTGATGGCTCAGAGTAAAAGGTGAGGCGAGCCTTGGCGGTCAGCAGGTGACCCTTTCCAATGAGCGCGCTTTGAAAGCTGGCCTCGATCGTCTTGGCAAATAGCGCTTCTGTATTCGAAGTATGGCAAGTTTCTTCAGCGTTTGTATATTTTAGAGGGAAAAGGAGAATTAGCAACAAGGCCCACATCTACTAATAGTAGCGCTTTTGGCACGCCTAGTCTAGCTCGCTAAACTAACCTACTAATTTGGTTATTAGCTATTGTGCGGGAAAGAGATTTACACTCTTTCCCCTCATTGTTTGCGGAGTATTACTGAGCTAGAATTAGAAGATGATGTGGACGCAAAAACTCATTTCAGTTTGTTTCGGTATAGGTCTCCTACTTGCTGGAGAGCGCGCATTAGCAGCCCTAGGCGGCGATTTTAAAAGTGTAGAACAAGATCGCGAGCGCCTCGTGGCCAAGGTGAAAACCACTGCCATGAAAGAAAAATATTTGGTCCAAGATATTTCCAAGCCCGGCCTTACTATTCATGAATACGTCTCTACAGAGGGAAAGGTTTTCGCGATCAGCTGGATAGGGATTCGTCACCCAGACTTAAAAGAGCTGCTGGGTGGCTATGCCGATGAAGTGGAATATGCGCAGCGCACGCAGCAGAAATCTTCTGCCCGCACTAGCAAAGTGGCAATGCAAAGTAGAAATGTTTATATAGAAAAGTATGGTCATATGAGGGCAGCTCGAGGAAGAGTGATTCTGCCGGCCATGCTACCCGATGGAGTGGATGAGAATGAAATTCAATAATGGGCTAGTGTTGATCTTAAGTTGTGCGCTCTTGCAGGCTTGTAGTTTGGCGGCGAAGAGTAGCTCGTCGGTAACGGCTATTGGAAACAATACAGCAGCTACTTGTAAGGCAAGTAGCTTTTCTTCCAAGTCTTTCCCCATAGTAGGCACCCAGTCTGCGGGAAATAATATCGTAGATATTACAGTGAATGGCTCTAAGTGTGGCGCTGCTCAATACGAGAATGAGCCATGTGCTAGTGTAACGATTTGCTCTACGAGTGATCCTACAAATTGCCAAACGATCGATAATATATTGGTGGACACGGGAAGCTATGGGCTCCGAGTATTTTCTTCGCTCATCACTGTTCCGCTCACGCCCATTACCTCGAATGGTACGAACCTAGCAGAGTGTGTAACCTATGGCGACAATAGTAGCCAATGGGGGCAGATCCAATATGCGTATGTGCAATTAGGCTCTGAGCCAAAGGTTGCCGTGCCGATTATGACCATCAATTCGAACTATGCCTCCCCACCTGCCGCATGTACGGCGGCGGAAAGTTATCCTTCCACGGATCCTGCTAGTTCTGGCTTTAATGGAATTCTTGGCGTGGGTTTGTTTTCGCAGGATTGCGGCGCACTCTGCTCGCAGAATGCTAATGTGGGCGCTTACTATACTTGCAATGGATCGGATTGTAGCTGCGGTGCTACCGTAGCTCTCGCGGCTCAAGTTACCAATCCCGTGTCTGCACTGCCGATCGATAATAACGGTGTGATCATGAAGCTTGGCTCCGTGCCAGCTAGCGGAGCGGTATCGCTGAATGGCTCAATGTATTTGGGTATCGATACGCAGGCCAATAATAGTTCAACGGGTGTGGCAAAATATTCGGCAGATACCAACGGGGAATTCACCACGCAATTCGCGGCATTTGGTTCTTCCTACATGCCAAGTTTTATTGACAGTGGATCTAACTCCTACATCATGCCATCCCCAGCTGCTAGCTACGGATTAACAGATTGCAGTGTGGGTCATGGCTCCAATTGGGCTGGAGCATTTTGTGCGGCCACACCTGTATCTTTTTCCGCCATTACGCGAAGTGCCGATCTATCTGCCTCCACGAGCATAAATTTTACGATTGGTGATTATTACGGATTTTCGAATAATGGCAGTGGCTATAAAGTATTCGGCGAAGTGTCAGTGTCTAGCGGTTCCAATAAACTTTTTGATTGGGGACTACCATTTTTTTACGGCAGAAATGTCTACGTTGGGATCGAAGGCAAAACTTCCATGCTTGGCGCTGGCCCTTACTGGGCTTACTAATTTGATTTGCGAATCGTAAAGCGGCCCTGCTAGCATCGGCTAGAGGTTCGCTTGCCAGTAAAGTTCCTTATTCTTTTATTCATTTGCGTTGAAAGCTGTGCGTTCGCTAGTGAAAGTGATTCTACCAATAGCGTCAATGTTTCGGAGGAAACGGATCTAGGTAGTTCAGAAGTTTCTCAAGCCATAAGTCTCACAGATAGCTTTGGTTCTGATGCAAAGCAGGGGCAGCCCTGGAGCCTTGGTGCTAGCTACAACTATCAGCGCACCACAACGGCGAATAGTGGCCAGGCGGATATTGTTGATATTACTCGAAGTGCGGGAGGAGACTTTGCATGGAGTGGGAACTCCGGGTGGGGCTTTGCCTTGTCGCTTTCCTACAGCACTACTCCAGCAGAAAATTTAACTTCCCGGGGGGCGACGCTCACGGTATCGCATCTCTGGAAGCAGGAGGGGAGTGATGAGCAAGAATTTTCCCCAACTTTCTCCCTCGGACTATTGGGTGGAAAAGACACCTATGCTCAGTATTATTCCACCACGATTGCGCCAAGGAACAAAAAGAGCACCGCGCGAACCGTCTCAGGCACAGTAGATCTGCAGCAATTTTTGCTTGGTTTCGATGCTGATTGGCAGCCCGTAAATGAATGGGAATTTGAGCTTACTGTAAAAGCCTATCCCTATTCCCATAGCCCGTCCGAATTTCAGAGTTATTTAGATTCAGCTCGAGCCGTGAGCACTGGAATCTCTGCCTTTGCAGGAACCGTGGGTGGCTTACCCGATTCCAGTTTTGCTGGTGACATAAAATGGTATTTTAGAGATAGCTGGAGAAACGATTTCTCTCTCACAACTTCCGCACTAGCAGTTGGAGGCCGGCTGGATACACAAATCAAAGATACAGTGGAATACGAATTTGTGAAAAGCTGGAAATTGAATGCGGGAGCGCAATACGAGAGCTCCCTCTCTTCTAGCTACTGGCTAGGAATTATCGGTCTCGGAGTACTATTTTAGAAATCGCCATGAAGTATTCCCTACTAATTTTCATATTCCTTCTTAGTGCTCTAGCGAAAGCTGGATCTTCAGATAATTTTTCCGGTGATATCATGAGCCTAAATTATTATGCCCACGAAGGCATGATGCGCTTCAATGCTCAGTCGAAAAGTTCACTCTCGGATACCACCGTGAATAGTAACGGCAGCGGCACTAATATATTTTATAATAATTTTACCTTGGGATTGAACTATGGCCTTGTGCCGCGATTGCGTGTGTCTGTTTCAGAAGGTTTGTTGTGGGATCAGTCTAATGAGGGTGCCGCGAATAGTTCACTATCAAACGGACCGTCAGATCCTACTTTTACTCTTGCGTGGCGGTACTTGGAGGCAGGTGAAACGGGTCTATCCGGTGATATTTCTGCACAATTAGTTCCTTCTATTGGAGCTTCGATTCCTGCGAATCCAACTGCAAATGTGACCGGCAATAATCTTAACGGATATTCCACCGCCACAGCCCAGAGTGTTTTATTTTGGCGATATGCAGAGAATGAATTTTCGTTCACCGGAACCGCTAGTCGCCGTTTCCAGGGCCAGGTGAACGGCACAGATGCCAGCACAACGCTAAGTATCTCCCCACTTTGGCAATATTCGTATGGTGTGGCAGATCGTTTGCACCTAGGGAATCGATTTTACATCGGCATTTCTGTGTTAGGCAATCAAGTGGGCAACACAATTAAAAATGGTGCGGACGGAATTCAAAAAGTAGTGACACATGACGGGTATTGGACTTACACAGGCGATCTTGGCTACCGACCGGAGCCCTACTACTGCTTTGTGTTTAGCGTGAGCAAAGAAACGAATAGCTATACAAGCTCCCAGACGAATACAGCAAATGTGTTGAGCACTAACAAAAACACCTTCGCACAATTATTTTTCCAGCATCAATTTCGTCTCTAAGGGCCCCTCAAAGAAGGGCTCCTAATTATAGTTTTATATTTATCAATTGCCTGCTGGTGTGGTTGCTTGGGCAGGGGCTGCGGCTGGAGCTGCGGTATTAGCGGCATCTCTCTTTTCCATAGCTGCACGCTGTTTGTTCACGTTATTTTCTTCGCGATTCAGCTGGGCTTGTTCGCCTTTTGTAATCGAGCCGCCATTTTTGCGAGCATCTCGTTGCTCTTGGCGTTTAATGTTCTGATCTTCGCGGTCTAACTTCTGCGCTTGTTTTTTGGTGACTATATTGAGCCGGCGCTGCAAGCTACCTTAGGTAAGATTCCACTGATTGGTATTCTGTTTTCTGG
>CAIPTA010000140.1 GCA_903867855.1 Oligoflexia bacterium
ACTTTACTAAAAAGCGATTCGGCTCTCTCGAAGAAATTCAGAGCTTTAAACAATCGCTACGCGAGTATGGCACTAATGCTGGAGCAATTTTTGCTGAAGATAAATATGGTGACTATGGCCTAATCGGATTCTTCGAATTAAAAATTAGACCAACCGGACGTTCCCTAGTTCACTTTGTATTTTCTTGTAGAGTACTAAATATGGGTATAGAGCAATTTGTCTACGAGAGCCTTGGCAGGCCAGTTTGTAAAGAATTGCCGCCCTTAGCAAATCAGATTGTTTCCTATGATAAAGTTGATTGGATTGAGGAAGTTACTGCGCCATCCCAAGGCCGCCTTCGCAATGAGATAGGTCGTGTACTACTGCTCGGAGGTTGCGAGCTGCTACAGATGGGGATTTTTTTTGGTGAAAAAATAAAAGAATTTGTGAATTCAATATCAGGCGAAAATCTGGTGCGCTTTGATGATGCAGGTTTTATTCTTAGCTCAAGAATGGCAATGAAGAAATCCCGCGATCTCCCCAAGCTTGAACAATGGCAAGCATCGGATGCAGTTGGATTTGACTATGCGATAGCAGAAGCAAACATAATAATTTTGGCCTTAAATTCTATTCTTTCGGGTGACTATATTCACATAGAGCGGGATATTTTCTTTCGTCTTTCGCCAGATGAATATGGTGCGAATCTGTATCAGCAGGTATCAAAAGTAACGGATAAAGCACTTTTACAAAAAATCTCGCTAGGAGAAAAATTAGAATATTTGCGAAAATCACTAGATCGTATCTCACTTTTGGCAAGTAGGGAAAGCGACCTCTTTTTGCTTGGAGCAAATACAAAGAGCCTACCAGCTCGCGAGGCTGAATTAGCGAATGCGTATAATCAATTTTCACAAAAGTATTGTGAGGAAAATAAGCAATTTGTTTTTATTGATGTGGACTCGATAGTTCCAACTTCCGAGCTACTAGAAAATCTCCATTTTTCTCGCCAAGGCTATTTTGGGATTGCGCGAGAGATTCATCGTTATTTAGCACAAACGAGGAATTCTCAAATTGCAAAATAGGATTGAAGCTCGCTACTTTTATACCAATATCTAATTTCATCTTTATTTATGAAGTATGAAAGTTTGTCAATTTGATTTTGTTTTTTTGAAATTTTAAGTTTCTTCCAACTCATTCTCTTCTTCCAGCCCATAGCGCATATAATCTCGGCGGGAACGTATTTCAAAAAATCCTCGTATGCAATCTCCCTCGAAGAATCGAACTGCTTCCGAATTTTTCTATAGGCACGGATGCGTTTTATAAATTCAATAAACAACTCCTGAGGAACATAAATGGAATTTTCTCGAGCGAGGATTCCATGTGGCTCATAAAATTGTCCGGTTGTTGTGCTCAGCAAAAAGCTAAGTAGATGCTCAAAATAGTTTTTCCGATAGATAAAAATCTTCGTCGAATTAGAAAGCAGCCAGGGATTGGTTTGCTGAGGGAAAAGCTTGATCGTGTATTTCTTTTTACTCTTACGAAGGTTTTTCAGACGATTTTCTCTCACACCAACAATTTTTCTAGAACTTAATATTTTTTTTTCATCTAGCGTCATCCAACTATCATTGTCGCATTCGATCTCACCTCGATTATAAATAATCCCTTTTAGCTCAGGATTAAAGTATTCATGTAGGTAGGCGTAGCTATGAGCATGGCTAAGATAATGCGCCAACGTTTGCCCAATAGGAGTGCTTCCAGATCTTTCTACGCCGATTATTAAATAGATTCTCTTCAGAAAAGTAGTCCCTCCCGAGATGGATATCAGTATAGGTTATACGGGCCACATGAACATGGCAAGCCGCGCTATTCCCTTGAGGAAGTAATTATTAGCATGGTATCTTTTATCCAAAGTAAGCGGAATCTAATAACTATCTAAGGCATTCCTGTTGAGCATCTCAGAAAATAAGCAAAAACTCTGTTGCTATCCATTTGTTCAAATGGTTTTAGATCCAATGGGAAATGTGCAGCCTTGCTGCTGGCTCCCAGATTATCATTTAGGAAACATCAAGGATCAAACACTAAAAGAAATATGGAATAGTTCTCCGATTCAAAAGCTACGGCGGGAATTCATTGAGGGAAAGCCGCAGATTTGTAAAGTTAAAATGGATCAAATAGGTTGTCACCGCACAAGCCTGCAAAAATACTCTAGTGAAATTAAGCTTTCAGTACTGCAGGAGGCATTGCCGATGCGGTTCGATCTTCGACTGAATGGTCAATGTAATTTGCAATGTGTAATGTGTAATATTTGGGAAATGCCTAACGGGCTCTATACCGAAGAAAGCTTTTGGAGGCCCGGCAGGGAGGATTTTTTTCGTAACTTAAAGGAAATGATCGTTCTTGGTGGAGAGCCCTTTATTCAAAAAGATGTCTATCGCCTGATTAGTGAAGTTTCTGCATTGAACCCCAATTGTGAGTGGGGCTTTATCACTAATGGTCATTATGATTTTAATGAAAAGATTGTATCGTATTTGGAAAAGATAAAAATTCGTTATATTCAGGTTAGTCTCGATAGCTTGGATCCAGAGCTATATAGTGAAATTCGAAAGGGCGGCAGGCTTTCTCGTGCGCTCCAAACACTGCAGGCGATAATTAACTATAGTGAACGTCGTCGAAGTTCTGGTTGTGAGTTTGTCGTTTCTATATCTATGTGTGTACAGAAGCGAAATTATAAGGAGATCGAGGCGTTCATTTCTTTTTCCCGGCATTTAAATTTAGAGCTTGGAATTCAGTTTGTGGCGCATCCTCTCTCAGAAAGCTTACTGAGTTTGTCCTTCTCGGAACGAAAAAATATTTCTGAGTATATGGAAGAAATTCAAAATCGTGTTGCGCTGGAACAGTTAAATGCTGTTATTGCTCCTCTTAGGGAGAGTCTCAATACAGGTTGAATCTAGGTTTTCGCGATAAGAGATTTTTATAGGGCGATTGAAGGGAGGAATATAGTCGTGAACAAGAAACAAATTCAGAGTATCACACAGGCACCCTTACCTACATTTATTGTCATCGGTGCAATGCGAGCTGGAACCACGAGCCTGCACTATAATTTAGCAAGGCATCCCGATATTTTGATGAGCAAAAGAAAAGAAACTAATTTTTTTTCTGATGATGCGTATTGGCAAGAGGGATCTGCTTGGTACGGAAAACAGTTTCGAAAAACAACAAGTAGATGCATCGGTGAAAGCTCTCCCAGCTATACCAGACGTCCAATTATTACCCAAACTGCCAAACGTATGCATCAGCTATTACCAGATCTTCGATTAATATATTTAGTGAGATCCCCACTCGAAAGGTCTATGTCACATTTTTTTCACCATATGTTGATGGAGGGAAATTCCAAAAATTTGGAAAAGAGTTTTTCATTAACTTCACCTGTCGTCACTCAATCTCTATATGGATATCAGTTGGCTCTTTATCAAAGGCATTATGCTGATTCACGCATTAAGGTTGTTGTGTCTGAAGAACTATTTCAGGCGCCTCGTAGGGCGATGTCGTCAATCTTTGAGTTTTTGAATATAAAGTCTAATTTTTACCACCCTGACTTTGCAATTCCTCAACATTCCGGCTTAGATCTTCCGCCGGTGGGATTTTTTTCGCCAAAGAGTTGGCAGCTCCTAAGAGGCTTTCTAGAGCAAGATTATCTGTTTAAGAAAAATCAAGCCAAAGCTCTCTTACTGTTTTTTCGTAAAGAAAATAGTGAGTTCGTAAATTCGTTTAATTTGGCAGCCGATCATTGGTATGAGTACGAACTTTTCAGAGCGTATGAACAGAAATATTTGAAGGCTCTACGCGATCTGATCGACCATACATTCTTCAGTCAGATTTCGATTTGAGCGATTATTATTCGAAGATCATTTTCACAAAAAGAGAATTAGGTGTTCTATTTTTGCGATTTGACGGAATTTATATTTGATATATATCTTTTGTTCCCGATTTAGTTTTCTAGAAACCTTTAGTCTTTCCATTAGCTTCTCGTGATGCTTCCCGTGTGTTTTATTTCCCTTATGATAAACATAAGTAAAAAGATGGAAAAAATTTGCAATACTGCCAATACGCTTTTGTCTCAGCACCATATCGAAGCAGGCTAATGAGTCTTCACCGAGGATGAGTCCTTTTTTGGGATAGAATTCTTCGGCTGTCATATAGTTAATTTCTGCTGACCTTCGAACCATCCCTGTACCAGGGTGGAACGGCATAAAGAAAGAGTTCCAGCTTCCTAAATACAAGGTGTTTTTAGTCGCATTAAGGTACATATGTTCCCTTAAAAATACTGCGTCTAATTTCATTTTTTCTAAAACAGCAAATTGAATCTCAAGCCTTGTTGGATGAGAAATATCGTCATCGTCCCACTGGCAAAATATTTCGCCACGCGCTTTTGCAATTGAAAAATGCCTTAGGTCTCCTAATTTGGAAATTGGTGCTTTGACTCGAAATACTCTAATGCCTTTTTCCTGATAACCAGAAATTGTTGCTAATGCGTGTTTATACTCTAAATCGTTCATATTATTTAAAACGATAATGAGTTCCTTGTTTGGATAAGTTTGGTGAAGATAACAGTCAATGCTGATTTTCAGTCGGGTTAGTCTTGCCTTTTTTGCCCTCGTGATCATTAGGCAGCTGATAAGTGGATATTTGTTTCGTTTTTTCATGTATTTATGAGTTGAACTAATTGCCTAGATTTTTTAAATCAAAAATTGGATTAAACGCAAACTTCCAGGGGATTAATCGCCGTTCCTCTAATAAGATATTCCATGCACTGCTTTGAAAAATAGGCTTCTTTTTTAATATCAAATTTGCCAATTCGAGCGCTGTTGCATTAAATCGACTATTCGGGAAACCCGCGAGAACAACGGAATTTAGTGCGAAAATAAACTCATTTGAAAACTGTTTTTCCAACGCGCCGGTGTATTCATAGAATAAATAATTGTAACTTTTTACTTCCACTTTTTTCAATTCAGGCACTAGCGCTAGGGCCCTTTCATTCGCTGCCTCGTTTTCAATATAGGGAAGAAATAGAAAGAATATCCGTTTAGGATATTGGTTTCTCTGTAGTCTGGTCAGCATTTCAATCGGAGATAAAAGGTACAAAAAGGGCGCTTTGCCACCTTTCGAATGCAAATCGTATTCGTATTGAAGGCTATCATCGAACGGATAGAAGTGAGAAACCACTGAAATAACCCAGTCATCTGGCTGAACTCTTTGTGAGATTTCTGCGTAGATTCCCGAGCCATCCTGGCGACGTAAAATATCAAGATCGCTATGCAGCGCAAGACTCGTTGAATATCCAACGCCCACAAACAAACAGAATACTATTGGTATCCTCTTCTTCCAATTGATAGCGGTTAGCAAATTGATTGCAAAAGCAATGGATATCCATAACGGAACATGGATCAATGCAAAATAGCGATCATTGAGCTTCTGGGTTATCAGAGTATTAAAAATTGAAGAAAAAAGAATGGGAAACGAAATGCATAATAGCGTAACTACTATAAACTCGCGCTGTGGCTTTTTGTTTTTTCGAATTGTGTACCCGGAAACCACTAGAATAACTAATAGGAGCCATAGGCCTGGGCTACCTGGAACATGTAAGCCCTGCAAGATTGGTTGATGAAGTAAGATCTTGATTGTTCCAAGCGCGCTATAGCCATCTGTACGGAGTCTTTTAGCGCTATATAAGGTTACCGCATAGCCCGAAACAAGAGCCGGAATAAGAGCTATTGGAACCGGCCAGATGGAACGGAAATTCGTTGGTGTTGTTGGACGATAGATCACAATATATAAGACAAAAAAACAGAATAGAAAAATAATTGGTTGAAGGCCAATTGAGCATAGAAAGTAGCTGCAGGAAAAATATAGTGGGATAGATACTCGGGTATGTGTTTTTGATAAAAAAAAGTAGTAGAGGAAAAGTAGTGCCGTTAAAAAAGCGAGAATCTGTGGTCGTGACTCATGCGAAAATCGGATGAATCCATAGCTAAATGAAACAAGAACGGTTGCGACTGTGGCAATTTTCCATTCAATTTTCCACTCTAGCAAAAGAAAATAGAAAACAAGCAAGAAGACTAAACTTATAAATGCGTGCGGAAGTCGAATCGATGCATAGTTAAAACCAATTATCGAGGTCCAAGCACGGGTAATTGCGTAGTCAACTGGAGGTTGGTGTTGGCTTGTCGACGCCTGAAAGGGGGTGGATTCAATGGAGGCCGAAGATTGAAAGTATTCGTCTTCGTCAATAAAAAATTTTGACTGAAAATAGAGATAGGTAAAGAGGCCGACGCTTAAAATGATGAAAATTGAAATAATCGTTCTTCTATTTCCAAAAATTTTGAAGATCGAATCTCCATTTTTAACCAATTCACGAGCTGTCCAAATTGTTGAACAGAGAGCTAGCGCAAAAAAGAAAAAGTCTGCTATGACGATTAGTGCTGTCGAACCTACTTTGGTTGGTGGATAAAAGGGAAGGCTTAAATATCCAAGCAATACTTGTAGTGAAACTGCTAACAGCGCCAGATGGATTGCAGATTTATAGTTCACACGATTTTCCATCTTTCAAACTATATACCTACGGAGTCTTTTCGTGCCAGGTGTTTTTAAGTAGAGAGGCGAACTCAGGGAAGTGGGTTTCATATTTTAGGTCGCGATATTTATCGTGTTTATCGAGAAAATTTACAAGTTCATCGACTTCCGTTTTCTCGTGATTTTCTGCATTATCCAGAAACTGTAAGATTTCAGAAATTAAAAAATTGAACGACATATTTTTAAATTCTTGCTGCACTAAATGCCTAACCACTCTATCAATTAATTGCTTGGGCAGTTTTTCAATGGAAAGAAAAGCTGGTTCAAATAAATAATTTATAAATACCTTTTGTTCACTTAACGAATCCCAAAAAGAAAGATATTCAGCTAGATAGAAAATGTTCAAGCAGCTAAGGGTAATGCAAATTCCATCAAAGAAAGCAGTGTTCTGAAGTTTTTTGTAGTTTTCTAAAAATATCGCCCACTTTCCAGGAAATCGTTGGTAGTCGAATTGTTCACCAATTCCATCTGCGCTTAAGTGAATTTTAACGTTTTCAAAGTGCGGAAATACTTTTTCAATTAAATGTGCTGGGTAAATGGAACCATTGCTCGTGATAAGTAGAGTTTGTTTTCTCGATTTCCCTGATTTTACTGATAGTTCCAGGAATTCGCTGAGTTCCAATTCAAAAAGAAATGGTTCTCCTCCTGCTATATGAATTTCTTCCGCTTTTTGTATTGATTCAGCGAGCAGTTCTTTGTGCTTGGTAAGATTAAAATTCCGCTTCAGAGGCAATGAAGGATCAAAGTACTTATATTCATTGAACCACAGAGAAGAAGATTCTGGTCCGCAGATTAAACACTTTTGGTTACAACCATTGCCAACCTTTATATCTAAAAAAGTTGGCTCGAATGTATCTGTAATGTTGAATTCTATTTTTTTATACTTGTCGCCTAGAATAGAATTTAGTTTATTTCGTCTTGAGCTTATTCCAGACGCTTCAAGTTTCCAGCATGAACTACAGGCTTCATGTTTTATATTTTTCAAAAGGGCCTGTTTAATAGATCCTAGCTCACCATTTGCCCCACTCTTAATTTCTTTAGCGAAGTTAAAATTAGCAATACAACAAAATGATCTAGATCCATCCGCTCGAATTTCTAGACCAATCCATGGTAAGGGGCATAAGCAACTATTTTGTTTGTCCATACGGTTCTAATTGTACTTAATGGGAAAATGGTAGGGTAGTTAATAATTTAGAAGTAGAAATGTTTCATCTTTAGAAACAAACTTTTCGAAAGTCGAAGATAAAGAGTTGTTTTTTAGACTAGTATTTTTATCTAAGAACTGGAGTAGCCCCAGGGGCACTAGATACCTATATTGCTGGAAATCTGCCAAAAAAAGCGTGCTCCCTCTTTGCATTGCTAAATTTTTTAAATGAAAAAAGGAGGTAGCAAAGCAACTTATAATTCCGATAAATTGATTTTTAGAAAATGTTTCAGGTGTACTACCTAGCTTATTCCAGTCTATATTCTTACCGCCCTCAGCATGCCCAATATAGAAAAAAATATTCGAAGTATTTAGTAATGAAAGAATCGATTCCCGATATTCTTTGCTATCTGGGTGGATATCTCCAAGATACACGCGAATTCGAATTATTTTCTTCGAGAACTTTAAATGGCCCTCAGCGGTGAGCAAGAGGTACTGTTCTTTTTGGTCTATACTTAGTGAATCAAAACTAGCGGCTGTATGAATCTGGTCAAAAAAGTCTAGAATGGCCCATACGGCAGCATCTTGGGATTCCTTATTTTGAGCAGGCAAGGCAATTCCTTGTTTTACTAATTTGCTAATCTCCTTTTCATTGCGACGAAAAAATGCCTTCGCATCCTTAATTGATACTGTAGGGTTATTTTCTGAAACAAATCCAAAAATTAATCCCATATCGATGGGGGAGCTCAGCTTAAGTTCATGGAGCTTTCCCAGATACTTGATTGGCCTTCTTGGTACAAACTTAGCAGAAATGATTTGATAGTCTCGATCCGGTTGAAGAATTTGTTCACATTTATCCGAACGCTTAGCATTCCAAGTGTACCAATAGTGATGTGCTCCTGGAACTTGCGCAATTTCTTTGTCCGCACATGGATTGGTATAAATTTCTCGATTATTCGATTGTACTAATACTCTTTCGGATTTCGGCACGAGCCAATAGGCGTTATAGGGATCTATGGGAAGTTCAACCGCAAGGAGAGGGCCTGGATTTTTTGGTTTCGCACAAAAAACAATCTCTTGTTCTGCATCGTATTCGATTAGTAAAGCGTTATCGGATTTTTTTAGAACATCTTCTCGATTTGCATCGTCGATCAAAAGATCCCGTCCATAATTAGTCGAGCTCACTTTTCTAACCTTAATTCTATTTTCTTGAAGCAATATTATCTCTTTCCCTGAAAGCGACCCGAAATGCACATCGCCATTTAAATAGAGTAGTTGCTCTCTTACAGCCGCCATCGGATTTTTGTTAATAGCAAATTGGTTGATTTGTCTTTGATGAACTATAATTTTGCCGGAAAATACCAAATCACCCAATATTGGATTAGCGCATAGATTTGTAGTTGGGGTTGGATCAGCTAGTGCAACTATGGCCCAACCGAACACCTGTAAAAAAAAAAGCAAAATATAGAAGATGAACTTATGCATTAAGATAATACTTTGCTCCAGAGATATTCTCTTCCAATTGTAGTAAAATGGTTAGATTGAAGTCAAGGTGGTGAATTTGTTGATCGAAGGGCGATTGAAAAAAGAAGTGATCTTCAGCTTCATCATTCCCGCCAGGAATGCAAGTAAGGGTATTTCCGAAACGTTGAGCGCAATTCAATCTCAGGGATTGCCTGGGGCTGAAATAATTGTTGTTTTGAACGGTGCTGATGACGGTACAGGCCTTCTTAAGCACAAATTTACTGATGTAAAGTGGATCAATTCAAATAAAGTTGGTCGCAGCGCTGCACGAAATAAGGGAGCACAAGCGGCGGTCGGTCGATTTTTGGTTTTTGTTGATGCTGATGTTCGATTAGAAAAAAATTGGTTGCGAGAAGTATACAGATACATTCTGTCTCTTCCGGTTGATGCGGTTGCTTCCAGTATCGTACCAATTCCTGAGCCGGGGGCTGTGGATACCATATTGGATCAGTTTCGTTTTGAGCTTCTGAAATGGAAGACTTCTGGAACTTTCCTCAGCACCATTGGGCCAACGAGGGAGGCTATTCCACTGGTATCAACAGCAGCTTGTGTTGTGCGCAAAGATGTTTTTACGCTATTACATGGGTTTAACGAACGTCTTGAACGAAATGAAGATGCTGATTTTTCTCTACGACTGTTTCAGTCTGGATATGTGATCGGCTCCTGCAGTAAGGCAAAAGCCAACGACCGTTATATTCCAAATATTGGGGCATTGAGATCCCTCAATTATTTATTTCGTACTTTTGAATCCAGGTATTTTCATTATCGGCCGGCTAGAGTAGGTGATGTGCTACGGGGGTACATTTTTACTAATTTGAATTCTAATCTCAGAATTGGCTCGGTATTTTTTTACTCTCTGCTTAACCAGTTGAGCTTTAATATGGGGGCGTTAGCAAATTGGCTGTTTAATACAACTCCACTTTCATTGGACACTATCAAAAAAAATAAAATTAAAGTTCGTCGATTTTCATTTGAATATGGTGGTTCGAGATATTTTCTACGCGATAGCTTCAGAGTTATCTTTCTAAACGGCCAACCGAAGCTCTGTAGCCTATTCGGTTCATCTGTGAATTTTGACGAAAACACTGCCTCTTTGTTCATTCGAATATTAAAAAACGAAGTAATTAAAAAGAGCGAAAAGGAATCTCTCATCTTTGATGGCTTATTTGTGTCCTCTAAATGAAGTGAGTAAATCCATAGAAAAAACTTGAATCAATCTTAAGAGTAAAAAAGGACCTGTTTTGAGGATGTAAAGTAGAATACTCTTCAAAACTCTTGAGCTGCCAGATCTCCTGGGTTTCCAACGACACGGAATTTCAACAATTTTCATTCCCCTAAGTCGCGCTTCAATTAGGGATTCTTGTACATAAGTATTTTTACCCCAAATTTTGATATTGGATATCACGGAGTTCAAGGCGCAGCTGGACAAGACGGTGG
>CAIPTA010000141.1 GCA_903867855.1 Oligoflexia bacterium
GTTAGTGATTCCCTGGAGTTACTCCACGAGTTATGCAAGATCATCGATCAAGAATCTAGTGGGGCTGTTTTTCCTTCCTCTAGCTTTTCTTTTTTTCAAAAAAAAGAGCGGACTTAATTTTAGCATACAGTATGCTGCTCTCTTTATTTGTCTGCTGGGCATTGTGCTAACCAAAATCCAAGTTTTGTTTATCTCCGATAGCTATTTATTGGGAGCGAGTGTTGGTTTTTGGATACTATTTGCTTCCTCCATCCAATCTTCGCTGAATGCCAACAATAGAAGGGCTATATTTTTTGCGGCAGGAGTTTGTGTACTGTTCTTTGGAGTAAGATCCTATGCCGCTATGAATTCGTGGCGCAGCGATGATTCGCTATGGGCTAATGCCTATAGGGTAGAGCCGGATTGCTATACGTCGCAAAACTATGCCACGAATTTATTTGCCGCAGCCGAGATTAGCGAAGCGATGGATGTTTCTCACTTTCATTTGCAGAATAAGTGCAATGAGACAAATTCAAGAGTGATTTATTTTCTTGCCATGTTTTATGAGCCTGGCCTTAGCACGGCGGAAAAAATATCACTGCTAAATCAGCACATTGACATCGATGCTAATAAAGATATCATTTTGGCGACTCTATATTTAAAGCAGAATAATCCGCAAGCAGCCTTGGAAAAGTTAAGTTTGCTCGCTAAGGTGGTGCCAAGGTCGCCCACATCTCTGCAATTGGCGGTGTTGCGCCCCCTGCGACAGGCCCTTTCCGAGTACTGCAGGATTGATTCGGCTTTTGCCTACTGCGGACTGCAGAAATAGTTTAAAAAATAATCGAGAGTTTCAACCGTAGCTATACTAGAATTATCCTATGGATATTCATTCGAGTTCTTATGTGCATCCCACTGCTATCGTGGAGGCTGGCGCCATTATCGAGCCAGAAGCCCGAGTTTGGCATTTTAGCCATGTTCGTGAGGGCGCTCGCTTGGGCGCGCTAACGGCGATCGGACGCGATGTTTATATTGATAAAAACGTGGAACTCGGCCGCGGCACTCGCGTGCAAAATGGGGTGAGTATTTATAATGGGGTCGAGGTGGGAAGTTGGTGCTTTATTGGGCCCCATGCGATTTTCACCAATGATTTGCATCCCCGGGTTGGGAAGAGAACTTGGACACTCCAGCACACAGTGTTGCGCGATGGTATGTCGATCGGCGCAGGAGCCATCATTCGTTGTGGCGTGGAAATCGGAGCCTTCGCGATGATCGGTGCTGGCGCTGTAGTAACGAAAAGCATTCCCTCCTTTTCCCTCGCGGTTGGTTTACCTGCTGAAGTGGAATCTCTAATTTGTGCCTGCGGTGAAACTAGGGTAGCACTTGATGCGAATGCTTCTGAATTGATTCAAGCTTGTTGTCGGAATCTCTTGAACCCAGAAGTGCTTGCGCTCGCAGAGGTGCACGCGAAACAATTTCGCCGCACGGATGAATGAAAAAAGTAGCGATCATCATTCCCTGTTTTAATGAAGAAGAGGGTATTCCGGCTCTCCAGGATGCCTTGCTTCCTTTGCAGCGCGAACTGCAACAGCAGTACGAATTGCAATGGATCTTCGTGGATGACGGTAGCACAGATAAAACTTTTCCCTTGCTACAAGGCCTAGCTAAAAATCTTAGTAGCGCTAGAGTACAGCGCCATGAAAAGAATAAAAACCTAGGAGCAGCTCTCCGCACGGGTTTGGAGGCAAGTGCAGCGCCTGATTTTGTGGCCTATCTCGACAGTGATTGCACCTATGATCCAAGGATTTTGCTGAAACTACTCCCAATGCTGGAATCAGGAGCTATGCTGGTTACTGCCTCGCCTTATCACCCGGAGGGGGACGTAGTGGGAGTTCCCCCGTGGCGACTCCTACTTAGTAAAGGGCTATCGCTGATATATCGCCTACTCACCAGATCAACGCTGCACACTTTTACTGCCATGGTGCGCGTGCAGCGATTTGAATCGGTGATAAAAACAAATAGCGATCGAGATGATTTCACTTATATTACGGAAGTATTGCTGAATCATCTCCGGCTTGGGCTACGTGTGGAGGAGTTACCGGCCACTTTATCTACAAGGCGCTTTGGTTTTTCAAAAATGAAAACAATGCGCACTATTTTTCTCCATCTTGAATTAATTAAATCATATTTGCTGAGTGGTGGCGTGACGCGATGAAATTACTCACTGTATTTGGCACAAGGCCTGAATGGATAAAGCTAGCGCCAGTATTTACAGAGATCGAAGCGCGGCATCACCAAAATGTTTTGCTTCATACTGGGCAACACTATTCTCCCGTTCTTGACCGAGAAATTCGTGATTCGCTAGAAATGAAAAAGCCAAAGTATCAACTCAAGATGGGTTCGGGTGCGTTTGGTGAGCAATTGGCCATGGTGCTGCCAACCATCGAGAAAATTATATGGAAAGAAAAGCCAGACTTTGTGCTTGTGCAGGGAGATACTAACTCTGCTCTCGCTGGTGCCTTGGTAGCAGCGAGAAATTGCATACCACTTGTGCATATTGAGGCCGGGTGTAGATCCGGAAATAAGCACTCCCCGGAAGAGCAGAATCGAAAGCTCATCGATAGCATTAGCACAATCCATTTTTCTGCCGATAGCGAAGCCCTCGCGAATTTACTGAAAGAGGGAGTAAAAGGTGCAAAGCTTGTGGGTAATACGGGTATCGATGCTGTGCTGCATTCCTCGAAACGGGCGAGCCTCAACCACTTACAAAAACTAAAGCTGCAGCCCGAAGCTTATGCTGTAGCCACGATTCATCGAGCTGAAAATACTGATTCCAAACAGAAATTATTTGCAAGGCTTGAAATAGTAGAAGAGATTGGAAAATACTTACCCGTACTGTTGGCGGCTCATCCTCGATTGATGAATGCTTTAAAAATCCACCGTATTAAAATTTCAGAGAATATTCGAGTTGTTTCGCCCTTCGCGTATTTGGAATTTATTTCCCTCCTAAAATATTGTCGCCTCGTGGCCAGCGATTCCGGAGGCATTCAAGAGGAAGCAGCAATCTTAAGGCGGCCTTGCCTAATATTGCGAGAAGAAACAGAGTGGATGCGACTGGTGGAGGCCGGAAGGAATTTTCTTTGTCCAACTGCGACCAAAAATACTAAAAAGCTTATCGAGAAGCTCTGCCTAGAAGATAAATTTTATCTCTCCACTACTCGAAAAAAAGTGGAGCTCCTTTCAGGAGCGAGCGCGCGAATCGTTAGATTTTTAGAGAAGTATTGAGTCGACGATCTTTCACTTAAGTAGTTTCTGCCAGATTGTCTGCCTTGAACCGTCAATGAGCTAATGCATATCCAGCATAAGAGCATAGCAAAGCCAAGCCACAGATAGGCTACCCATGCATGGATTCGTCTGATTTTTAAAAGTGCTAGCAGAGATAGCATCACAATGGGAAAGCTTGGGCTCACCATTAAATGAATGTCTCTCGGATACCCCAAATCGAAGCGCCAAATATAAATAAAGCAGAAATAGGCTAGAGAAAAAAGTGCACTAATCGCAAGAAATGGATCTGCGAGAAGTCGCTTAGTACTAGAAAGCTCCCCATAAAGAAAAATGATCGTAAGAACTGCCGGGCAGGCTAAATACGCGAGATTCGCCACGAAGCTTGGGTGTATAAGAGAGAAAAACATTCGCGCCGGGACGAAAGGCACATTAGACTGGCCGCCATAAATGTCTCCCGGCACAATGAAATAGTGGAAACAAAATCGCAGCAGCAAAATAGCTATCCCGATTGTAATGGCAGGGATTAAAACCGTGCTAAAATAGATAAAATTTAATTTTTCTTTTTGTCGGAGGCAAAATGCTATCGCTAGCAATGGAAAGGCGGGCAGCAATCCGATGTTTTGCCCATGAATTAAGCTGGCTAACGAAATAAAAAATAAGGCAAATCCATAATCTCGGATTTGGAATTTTTGCAAAAAACGCAAAAGAAATAAAATGGCAAGGATGGCGCAGGGCACGCTGGGGTAAGTGATTTCAATATAGCCGCGGCAATAAAGAAGATGGGCCGTGGTGCAAAGATAGAAAATTCGCGAAAATGCTTTTTCATTTCTAGTACGGCAAATATTCGCTTCGTCGAAAAGACGAAAAAAACAGAGTGCCGAAAAAAAACCAATAATGGGAGCCACATCGTCGATTTCCAATCCTGCATCATAGACTAGCTTATAGAGAAGGTGAGCAAGGATGGAAGAGCCCCAAAGTAGTTTTGGGGGAAAATTGGCCAAATGGGTTTTCCAGGGGTCACCGAGTTCAATCGGCACTAGTACCATGTAAAGCGTAAACAGAATGATCGCGAGTAAAAAGTTATAGCTACTCTTGAGGTAACTTTCTCCATAGCTAGCAACGAGAATGAAAATTGCTAAGAGGAGGCAAGCCTGAAACGTTGGGAGATAAATCCAGGCTAGGAGAAATGGCCAAGGGAAAATTTTAAGGCTTACCCCAAGCGTGACAATCAGAATGGGTATAAAATAAAGAAGTGGCCCTAAAAGTGAAACTTGGGCGATGCGCTGAATGGCTGTTTTCAAAGTATTGATCTCATCGCGATTGGATTCTTTCTTAAAAATTTTATCAATGATCCTACCTTGCGTCTACTTGTTAAGGATTCCAGGCTTGCAGCAGAGCGTCAGTGCTTGCAAACTTTTCGGAAACGTTCTAGCTTTTTGAGGCAATGGGAAGAATCGGAAAAAATTGGAAGCGTTTCGTTGGCGGCCTTTGGCTGTTTACGGCCTTTTTTTTATTTTTGCAGGTTGCAGCTTATCCACAGCATTTGGCCTCCCATCACAAGGCCTTGCAGGCGGAAGGATCTCACGAGAAAAGCCATCATGCATCTTCGGGCGAAGAGGGCTGTGATTTTTGTCAGGCCTATGCTTCTACCGCCTTCACTCCAATCGCTACTTTTGCCGGTGTATTGCAGCTAAATCCTTTTCATAGAGTTATTTGCAAAACAAGCCTGGATCGTCAAGATCGTCAGGCGCGAATTTTCTCCGCGCGCGCTCCTCCTCAATACGTCTATACTGACGTTTTAAATTCATTTCAATCTTTATGAAGGAGAGCCCTATGGTTCGTGTTTA
>CAIPTA010000142.1 GCA_903867855.1 Oligoflexia bacterium
GCACCGCCGACTTCCTCTCGGATCTATTGGCCGCCAATGCGCTGCCAAAGGCCAAGATCACCCGCTTGGGTTACGCCCAGCGCTGCGCGGCTCACGCTTCTTCAAAGACCGATAACGACGAGGCCTTTGCCAGTGGTGCCGCCGCCGTCAAGGCCGCCATCAATGGCGAGAGCGGCAAGATGGTCACCATCCAACGCACAGATAGCGCCGAGTACAAGACCGAGACCGGTTTGGCCGACCTCAAGGAAATCGCCAACCAAGTCAAAGCCTTCCCGATCAACTGGGAATGCATAAGCGCCAGCTGAGATTCAATAATTCCTTGTAAATCGCCTCGCACGTGAATAGTGCTCTTAACCGCTTCCATATTCATTGCGGCAACTACTTTTCTGGTTTCTTGCTCTTGCTGTGTAACAGCGGGCTTTGCTTCAACGATAGTCACTGGAGCAGCTGGCTTAGGCTTATTCTCAATCACATAGGTACAAATCGCCCTCAAAGTATTCAGGTTTCGAAATAAATCTGCCACCGCAATGCTCACGCCATGACGCTCTTTGATCGTCTGAATAGCGCTGAGTAAAAGCAAAGAATCTGCACCTAAATCAATTAAGTTTGTATCGGGATCCACTTCCGCGGGAGACACATGAAGTAGATCCGCGACGAGCAATTGCAATTCCGATAGTAGAGCATTATCCATAGTTAACTCCCGTAAGCCTTTGTTAATTTGATTTTTATGAAAAAATGGAGTGGAAGGAAGTGGCGAGTTATCCTCTTGGATTTTGATATGGTAGCACTTCCGAATCGCAAGCTTAGCGAAAGCACGACGCCAATCCGCCGCAGTATCGAAGGATAGGAAATAATTCAGCCCCGATTTCTTCGCTTCTTCCTGTAGATTCAACAGGTTCTTATCTTGGCTGGCAGAAAGAATGGAGGTCGCCTTATTTTCATTCAACAGAGCGAACTCATGCTCACCCCGCATCACTTTCCTGCTAGCCTCCGCGAGTGAAATCTGATTCAAGGCTGCGCCAATAGCTAGTTCACATTCCTTATCTAAAAGAATCATTTCGGGAAGAACACCTAAGCGTTCTAGTAGGAATTTGGTGAAACTATAGCGGGCCGAAAAGAGCATGGAATCGCGATAGCATTTTGACACAGACTGTTCAGCTTCCCACGGAACACCTAGAGCCAAGGGAAAAAATCCATCAAAATAGGCAAGGCATTCTTGCCAGTAATTTAAGAAAATAGAATCAACTGCGGCTAGTTCAAAGGCTGCTTTTACAAGGGAAGCGCCTTCGTTGGAAAAGGAAAATACTACTCTTGCCTGATGGGCCTTTGGGAATTCCTGCTGTAACCAAGCTCCAGCAATCCCTGCTTGCCACTGGGCAATTGCCTGTATCAGCTCAGATTTATTTTCGCCGTAGAAAGTAATTCTTTCTCGGTACTCTAAGCGCTCATGATTACTGCGTAGAATCGCAGCCTCAGATAGCAATGGAAGCGACTTCCGCCATCTTTCAACAGCGACTTTTAAGGAGGCTTTGTTCGTGGCAGATATGGATAGAAAGAGCAGCTCATTAGTCTGTTTCTTTTCCATTGCCTTGAAGCGCGGCGCGCTCTCTAATACGGCATGAGCATTCGTACCGCCGAACCCAAAACTACTCACACCGGCTGCCACGATCTGATCATCCGGCATGCGAACAGACTTTGTGATCACTTCAAGCTCCTGCAACGCCGATTTCATCTTTGGATTAATTTCAGTAAATTGAATCTGTCGCACCCACTCACGCTGCCGTAAGCTCAGAGCCACTTTAATTATTCCAGCAATCCCTGCGGCGGCCTCAAGGTGACCGATAAATGCCTTGGCACTTCCAACGCTCACTTTACTTCTTCCCTCGCGATGAGGAAAAATTTTCGCAAGGGAAAGAAATTCGATGGGATCACCAAGTGAGGTACCCGTACCGTGGGCTTCAATGAAACTAATTTTCTCCGCTGCTAAACCGGCACGTTGCAGAGCAGAGCGAATTACTTCTTCTTGCGCAGGGCCGCTAGGAGCCGTTAAGCCATTCGTTTTACCATCATGGTTTACGGCAGTTCCCGCTACGATAGCATAAATTTTTTCTTGTTTCGCTTCGGAGGCCTTCTGCAAAATAATGGCTCCCACTCCCTCACCACGAACATAGCCATTCGCCTCCTGAGAAAATGTTTTGCAATGACCATCTGGAGCGAGCATTCCCGCATTGGCAAAAGCCACTGAAATTTGTGGGTCTAATAGAATATTTACTCCAGCCACTATTGCCAGACTACATTCACCCGATTCAATGCTTTGGCACGCCTTATGGAGGGCAACTAGAGAGGAAGAGCAAGCGGTATCTATGCTGAGGCTTGGTCCGCGCAAATTATAAATATAGGAAATTCGATTCGAGGCTATGGAATGAGAATTTCCGATAGCATCTAAAACATTGGCTTCTTTTCCTTCGCGAATTTTCTGACTAGAAAAATCGCTACTACTAATGCCTACGAAGACGCCAGTATCCGATCGATGGAGCTCGGCTGGAGTGATACCGGCATTTTCTAAGGCTTCATGCACACACTCTAAAAGAATTTTTTGTTGAGGATCCATGTGGGAAGCTTCTGCCTCAGAAATCCCGAACATTTCAGAATCGAAACCTTCAATATCCTCTAAAAATCCACCCCAACGCAGGGCCGGCAGCTCAGAATATTTGTTATAGTCCCAGCGTGAGGAGGGCACTTCTCGAATGCAATCTTTGCCTTGTGTTAAATTCTGCCAAAACTCTTCCGCATTTTTTGCACCCGGGAAACGGCAAGCGAGCCCAATAATAGCCATGGGAGCTTGTTTGGAACCGCCGTGGTGATTCAGAGTTGCGATCTCACTTTTTCCAGCGAGATAATCTGCGAGACTGCGAATATTCGGATAGTCAAAAAAAACCGTGAGCGGGAGCTCACGGTTTAGCTTTTTACTTAAGTTAGCCGCAATCGTAACGGCCTGAAGTGAATCAATACCAAAACCACTAAACGGAGTTTCTAGGTCTAGAGTATCGGCTGCGATACTCGTGACCGAGGAAATCTCTTGTTGAATGAAAGTGGTATACTCTCGCACAAGAATTACATCATTTCTTGCACGGCGTGCATGAGGTTATTACCGAAATCATTCCAGGTATCTAACCATTTTCCAACATGTTTAAGCACTTCATCGTAACGTTCTGGAGTAACCGCCTGACAAAATAGAATCCAGGAATCTTCACTATGATCATCATCAATAAAGTAGCCATCATCTTCCACGTGGATTTTGTGATAGCCCTTGGAGGTATCAATATTTGTAGACTTTTTCACACTCTCCGCCCATGGGCTTGCGAACTCTGTGAACAAAGCCTCTGCGCAGGCTAGAACACAGGTGAGCATTGCATAGTCTTGAAAATAGTCGGTGAAGGTGTGGCGAGAATCGAGCGCAGCTTTTGAGGGCTTGAAGCTTTTTAAGGTATCTGGAGTCGCATTCAAATCTTTTAGCGTATTCACAAACTGGATATAGTGCGAGTTCATTGGATTGCCATAGTAGTTATCAATCACTACTGGCGCAGCGGAATATCCGAGCTCGTCTAAAAGATTTAACTGTAAAAGAAAACGCGCAGAAACTTTTCCGATCGGGCCTAGTCGCGGCTCAAGCTGGGCAGTCTGCGCCATGGCGTGAATTAAGGAATCAGTAAAGATTTGCGCAAAGGCAGTGGCGAACTCAAGGTGCATGAAACGGGAAATTTCCACATTCAATGTGGCCTGCATCAATAACGCTTTAATGGGATGGCTTTTCAAAGGATGCTCATCAATCATCGCTTCTACTTTCTTCCGAAAGGCCAAATTTTTCTCCCAAAGATCCTTGGGCACAGAATCAATGATGGCAGCTCTACCTGTGGTTCTTGGTTTGTCCATTACTAACATGGGTGCATCTCCTCTTTACGGAATATATAACATCGAGCTAGCGTTTCGGCTTAATCGGCCGTTGACATAAATGCTTTAAGGATGACAGCTAAGAGATCGGCTTGTTCCATTGGATAGAGATGGCCACCTGGCAGCGATTGCAGTGTAAACTTTTTTTGACTATATGCATTCCAGCCTAGCATACTGTCTTTTTTCACCACCAAATCTTGTTCGCCAAAGATTCCGTGAATCGCTTGCGTCAAAACACCCTCGCTCGCCCGATATTTTTTCAGTATTTTTAAATCCTTTGCTAGTAGCGCAAAAAAATACTCCCGCGCCTCTTTATGCTCAAAAATCTTCGGTAATACACCATAGGAACGCATGAACTGGAGGAGAGCCTCTTCTGTCCACTCGCCTTCATACTCTTGAAAGCCAGAGGGGCCGTGTAGTGCACCAGGCGGAGCGCAAGCGGAAACTAGTAAGGCCTCGGGCGCAGATGGATTCTCCTTTAAACGAAGCATGCTTTCAAACGCCACCAAAGCGCCCATGCTATGGCCAAAAAAATAAGTTTGCCCAGTTTGTAAGGATAGGAAGTTATCCGTGAGCACTTTGGCTAATTCGGAAATTTCTAGATTTGGATATTCCGTAGAGTAAACATCGCAGAATCCGTGTAGCTTTTTTGCAAGTACCGCGTAGCTAAAGCGAGAGCCGCCCGCATGAGGAAAAATAAAGAGCGCAGGCCGCGCCGCAGCAGCTTCGGCAGGCAGAGGAGAAATACGTTGCCATGTCTGTCGCATAACTACTCCTTCCTTGCTACGATACTGGAAAGAAAGAACGAAGGGAAATATATCATGGCAGCACTCACTTTTGGACACGCAAATATTATCGCCGGCTGGCTCACCATGGTGCTTGGAATTCTCTCCGGAGCCATTATTGGTCTGTGGGCATTTGCAGGCCCCTTCCCTACCCCTAAAGGACACACAAATTATACAGATTTATCGAGAAGAATGGTACGCCTCGGCCATATAGCTCTTATCGCCCTGCCAATGATAAACATACTTTATGGACAATATATCGACTCTATCCCAGTATCCGACTCCTTAAAGATGCTCGGATCAAGAGGCATGATAGTTTGTATGATCGGTGTGCCACTCTTTTTATTTTTGGGATCTATTTACCTACCCTTTAAATATGTAGAAGCCATTCCCGTGAGCGCAGGATTTATCGCGCTCGCGATTATGAGCTACGGCCACTATCTGCTGTTGATCCAATGAGTCTATTTTGGCAAATCGCATTTCGAAATCTCTTTCGCAACGGTAGAAGAAATCTACTCACAGGGGCCTCGATTGCTTTTGGTTTTATCGGGATTAGCTTGCTCGGTGGATATATTTTGCGCATGGAGCGCTATCTTGCGGTGCAATCAGTGTTTCTGGCCGGAAATGGCCATGTGATTGTGTATGCGAAAAATGGATTAGCCAAGCATGTGGCGGAACCGAACAAGCATAGTCTCAGCCCGAAAGATGTAGAAGTGCTACGCAACTTTGCGAATGATCCTCGCGTGGAGTTCACTGCTGTGAGCCTCAAGGCCGGCGGGCTCATCTACAACGGCTGTCAATCTTATCCATTTATCGCATCAGCGATGGAACCTAAAGCGCTCATCTGGGAACGTTCGCGCCCGGAGATAGCGGAGTTCGTGCCGGAACTCGGCAAACCCACTCATGGCAACGCATTCTGGGAACTCGACCCCAAAGAGCAACCCGTGATGATATCACCGCGACTATCCATGATTTTGGACAAACAAAAAGTGTTTGGAGAGCCAGAAGCTGTGCCCGCCCCCGGCATTCCAAATTGCGCCTTAAAAGAATCCAGACTTGCCTTGCGAAACGATCCTAGCGTGCAACTGATTGGTGCGGCCTTTGAGGGCGGAGTGGCCCTTTCTGATGCCACAGTGAGTGGCCACGTAAGCACGGGTATGGCCTTTGAAGACGATACCGCAGTTCTGATGCCCTATGCGATGGCACAAACAATGTATCAAACTGATAAGACCACCGCCTTCAGCTATTTTCTGAAAGATGAATCTAAGATTGCCCATTTTCATAGAGACCTTGAGGCCTATATTCACACTCAGGGACTCGACTTCGATGTCTACCCCTTCTACGACGAACGCATCTCTGCCTTCTATGTGGGCGGAATGCAGTTTAACTATGTGATGCTTTGCTTATTTGTGGTCTTCGTTTGTACTGTGGTGGGCATATCGATTTCAAACTCTCTTTATATTTCACTGCTTGAACGAAAATCAGAACTCGGAACTCTACGAAGCCTCGGCTTTCGTCAGGAGCAAATTCGCCTACTCATAGTGATGGAAAACTGTATTCTCTTAGTATTCAGTTTTATCCCAGCCTTCGCCACCGCCTATGGATTATTGCGACTCGTGCATCACGCTAATATCCGTATTCTAATTCCTGGCCTCGCCAATGATGTTCAATTTCGCCTCTTCCTCACCCCCTGGTATTTAAGCCTAGTCACCATACTCATTAGCATTCTCGTGATTCTAGTGAGTTATATCGGTGGCGGTAAATATTTAAAAAAACCTATCTTAGAACTGCTAGGAAACTCCTCATGCTAAAGCAATTTGCAAAAATTTCATTTCGCAATATTCTTTACGCCCCTCGCAAGAGTTTGCTCGCCATCCTTGCGGTAAGTGCCTGCTATTTTTCGCTCAATATTTTTCAGGGCTATATTGCTGGATCTGAAATTATCTTCCTAGATTCCTACTCTCAGCGAAGCATGCTTGGTGATTTGGTGATTCGAAAATCTGGAATTCGCCACATGCTAAGCATGGATCCTGACGATCTCGTGAGTGAAGAAGAGCAAGCTAAGATCGACGCAATTCTCCAAAAGATCGGCGGCGTAGATATTAAGGTAAGATTTTTGCGGGTGATCGGCACGCTCACCAATGGTAGCGCGCAAATGATTTTTACCGGCAGCGGAGTGGATGTGGATCAAGGCATTAAAATGCGCCAACCACACTGGGGCTGGAATACCTTAGCTGGCAAGCCTCTTGAGGATAACGAAGCACCTAAAATATTGGTGGGGCAAACCCTTGGGAATCTCCTTCACTGTTCACCTGCTACAAAGGAAAATTTTATCACTGGTCTAGGCGGTTACTCTGCAAAAGAACGGCCCATGAATTGTCCGAACCCAAAAATTCAGTTACAAACCGCTACCTTGAACGGCCAAGCAAATGCAGTAGAAGTAGAAATCATTGGGTTGGTTGATTCCATGTTTCGCGAACTTGATCAGCGATTCATCTATATTCCGCTCCCTGTTGCTCAGCGCCTACTCGATACCAAACGAATTTCATTTTATGCAATTCGTCTTCTTCCCGGAACTCACGAAGATGAGTTCCTACAACAGTTCCGAGAGGAAGCAAAAGTGCAGGGCCTCAATCTCACGGCGCACTCCTGGAAGCAGGATGAGATTGGTGACTTTTATCATCGCACCATGGATTTCTTGCATGTGTTCCGAAATTTCATGGTGATCGTAATTCTTTCCGTAGCTTTGCTTTCCATATTCAATACATTTTATCGTTCTGTGCAAGAGCGTATCCGAGAAATCGGTGTACTTCGCACCCTAGGATTTCAGCTGAGCCATGTGCGCAGTCTTTTCCTCGTGGAAACATTCTTTCTATCACTCTTCGGGATTGGCATTGGAGCGGCACTGTCTATTTCAGTGGCGTTCCTTTTTCAACGCATCACTCTTCTCTATAAAATTGGTTTGCTCACCCAGCCGGTGCCATTTTTAATCAGCATGCACCCCCTCACGATGCTATGGACGGCACTCACAGTAATTTTTGTGGCTCAACTAGCCGCGCTAATTCCATTACTAATAATGGGTAGAAAACAGATCACCGAAGCGCTAACAAGCACCTAAGAGTGAATGATACCATCTTGAATGCGAGCCACTTGCTTCACTCTATCAATCACCTTTTCATCGTGGGTGGAGAATAGAAAACTCACTCCGTTAGAAACATTAAGTTCCTGCATGAGATCAATGATCTTATGCGCCGTAGCGCTGTCTAAGTTAGCCGTTGGTTCATCCGCAAGGATTAAACGAGGATTCGTCACGAGCGCGCGGGCGATAGCCACTCTTTGGCGTTGGCCGCCTGAAAGTTTATCGGGGCGATGATGAATAAATTCTTCTAAACCAACATCCTTCACGGCCTTCATCACTCTGTCTTTTTTATCTTTCTCGGAAAGATTGTGCAAAACCAAGGGGAGCTCCACATTCTCCACAATATTCAGTACTGGCATCAGATTGAAACTTTGGAAAATAAATCCAATTTTCTCACTTCGCAAAGCGGCGCGTTCATTTTCATTGAGAGCGCTGATGGATTTTCCCTCGAAATACACTTCCCCTGAATCAGGAGTATCAATGCAGCCAACTAAGTTGAGGAGTGTACTCTTCCCCGAGCCAGACGCGCCAACGAGAGCCGTGAAGGCTCCCTCTGCCAATTGGTAGTTAAGGCCGCGAAGTGCGGTTACGGAAGTTTCACCGAGCTTATAGCTCTTGACCACATTCTTGAGTTCAACAAGGGATGACATAGAGGAAATATCTCACTCTGCAGTGGCAGGAGCAAGTTAGATCGACATCTTCAAACTTATTCCGAGGAGACGATCGAAGAGTCCGCGCAATTCGGAATTGTCGCCGCCACTTGTGATGCTGCCATAAACCGAAAGCGTGTACTGATCGCCAATGCCAAAATCAAAATCACTTAAAATGGCCTGTGATCCATCTGCGAGAGAATGAAGCGCACGCAAGGCAAAGCTCGGGGAATGTAGCATGGATAGGAAGGCTGGATTCGTCCAACGGAAAGCAGCATAGCTATAATTTTTGCCCGATAAACTGGCGCTCTGGCTCTGGAGCAAACTCTGCGTGAGGGAATTCGTGGCAACCAACGCCTTAATAGCCGTGCTCTCCTGCGCCGAAGTAAGCCCTGCTTGATTATAGATTTCCTCTACGCGAATCTCCGCGCCACCGGGAAATGTATAGCGTAGCCCCGGCACAGCCAAGATATCCCAATTCCGTTCGGCACCCGTTTGTTTATAGAGAGTATCCGCATAAAGCAGCCAAGCATCGTTTAAGGTGATCGCCGAATAGAATCCCTCCCGCGCACGATAACCATAGGCTTCATGCACTCGGCCCGAAGTGAGCCCAATAATCTTATTCGTATTATCCCAGCTCCACTCGAGCTTGGCTAAAAGTCGTTCTTGATTTTGTTCCTTCGTGAGCGTGCGACTATTTGTATTATCAGGAAGAGGCCCTGTTTCCGCCGCTCCCATTACATGAAAAATATCGCTCGCGCTCCAACTTGCCTGCACCCTACTAATTCCGAACTGCTCGAAGTTGGGCGAAGATTCATACTGCAGATCCGGGGCCATCCAGTTGCTCGGCGTGATGGAATCAGCCGGCCCCCAGCCAAATTGAATGCGCCCGGCGCTCAAAGAAAAATTTTCTGTGAGCTTCATTTGCAAAAAAAGCTCTTGAAAGAATAGCGAGCCCTGCTCTCTATTGGCTCCATTTACGGTCTCCAGCGCAGTCTCCGCCCGAGGCCGCAAAGTGAGCAGGAAAATACTTTTCTCTACATGAATATTCGAGCGGCTTTCCGCCTGAATTACATTGTTCGCCAAAGGCCAAACCAGATTATTTGGATTAAGCAAGCTATTCGCCAGATGACGATTTTCCTCAGTTAGCAAAAAACTTTGCTGCCAATCGTCAGCACGAGCGAAGAGCGAACCAAGCAGCAAAAAAACAAAAGCGAGCACGATCAGCGCACCAAATTATTTACATTAAAAAGACTCTCGGGAATCGCTGCAGGCTTTGGAGAAGTATAAATAATGGTTGTTTTATTATCCTTCACCATTGCATCTTCAATATTCATTTTGCTCACAAAGGGAGCTTTCTTTCCGCTCACGAGCACAGAATTTCCATACTCAAAAAGTGCACTTTTAAAGGGTTTACCATCCAAGGTTAGAAACTCGGCCTTCACGCCAAGCAAAGTATCCTTCGTTACCCAATAGCGAATTTTATCATAGGTTACATTTTTCGCCTTTGCTTGCAGGAAGAGGCGGAAGCAATTCTTTCCATTGATCACATCTTCCCCTTCTAACTTAGCCTCATAGTCACGGGCATAGTTCGTGGAGGCAATGTCTCCATTGGCGGCTTGGCCAGAGAGGCGTTGACGGGGCGAAAGCGAGATGGGTTTTTTGAGTCCCGGACGATGCAACCAAAGATTACGATCATTAAATAAATAGAGCTCACCCTTTTGCCGAGCCGGAGCCGTGCAACGCACTAGCGCATCCACTCCCTTTACTTGCACTTCATATTCGGAGGCTGAGCTACTACCAGAATCTTGCAGTTGAATATTCCAAGTGAGCCCGTCGGAAACACCGCCACGAGCACGATCCGCTTTATGTAGAATTTCTTCAGCATTAAAAGCCCACGCTGAAACGGAAAAAGCGGCTAAACAGAAAAAGAAAGTGAGAAACTTCATGAAAACCCCCGCTGATAAATGTACCTAGTCTTTTCTCTTCTGGGAAGACATAGTACTTTATCTTTATGACAAAAGTAGCCGTTGCCCAATTTGCCATGCAAGCCAAAATCCCAAACATAGATCGCGTTGCAGCAATGAGTGCAGAGGCCGCCGCGCTCGGTGCCAAGTTAGTGGTTTTTCCAGAACTCTGCCTACCTGGTTATGACCTACCCCTTCTCGCCACACAAAAGCGAAACATAGAGAAAGAGTCCATAGAATCGCTTCAGACAATTGCCTTGAAATACGAGTTGGCTATTTTTGCTGGCCTCGCCACAGAAAAGGAAAATATCGCAGTTTTAGTGGGCCGTGACGGGCTCCTCACTCGCTACAGCAAAACTCATTTATTTGATTTCAAAAAGGCCCGGGAATCAGATTTATTTGAACGTGGCAATGGACCAATATCCCCAACGCCTTGGAATAATTTCCAGTTAGCCCCGCTCATCTGTTTTGATTTGCGGTTTCCAGAGCTCGCTCGCTCTTATGCGGCAAAAGGCGCAAATCTTTTCCTTACGAGCTCGGCCTGGCCCTATTCGAGAGCGGAAGTATTTTTCACCCTCGCCCGAGCACGAGCCATTGAAAATCAGGCCTATCTTCTCAGTAGCAATTTCGTTGGCACCAATTCTTCTGGCGATCGCTTCGCTGGCTCGTCTGCGATATTCGCTCCTGACGGCAGCGTACTCACGAAACTAGACACTGAAGAGGAAGGCGTCCTTGTGGCAGATCTAGATATAAGCTTTCTAGAAACAGTGCGCCTGGAATTGAATTGCAAAGCCAAGCAGCGAAGCTCAGAATTTTATAAATAAATATTACTTAGCCACGCGCGCGGCGATGCGTTGCTCAAGCTCACTACTCAGGTTCGACCAGAATTCAGGGTCCTCCGAAAATCCAGGAGCATTTTCCGTGCGCGCCCGCAGAAAATCCGCATCGTCTTCCAGGCAGGCATGAAAGCGGTGCTGCTCTAATACGGGCAAGCCAAGGGATGTGAGCAGGCGCTGCCAATCAAACTGCAAGCCGGGATCGGATTTTCCGCGCCAATGGGCAATATGCTCATGCCCAATGATTCGTTTCGAATCTTTGAGCGCCAAAAATCGCTGCTGAAGATGGGTAATTAACTCTCGTAGCGCCTCATATTGGGCATCGGAATAGGGATAAATATTCCCATTTTGATTCACGATTTCGATGCCAATGGCAAAATCATTAAAACTCGTAAACGATTTTCCCTCTAGCTGAAAATTGCTCTTTCCCGCATGGGCCCCCCGGAGCATCGGCCCCTGCCATAAATCAGCGAGATCATAGATAGTTCCGTCGCTATCCACCACAAAATGGGCCGTGATTTGGGTTTTCGGATCAAGAAAGATCTCCATCGTTTTCTTAAGATCGCAGGCCGTATAATGCAAAATCAAGAACTCTACAGGGATCTGGAGACTCGAAAAATTGGGACTTTGATACTCACGACTAAGGCGCATTCCCCTATCATTCCCTGGGAGAATTGCTCTGTAAAGGAGTTTGACCACATCCATTTAACGCGGTACAACTAAGCCATGCGAAATTCCGTAAAAACCATGGCCGCCGTAGCACTTTTAGCAGGCATCGTTCCCACCATATCCGCAAGCACAGCGAAATTTTTAGCCGCGAAAAAGACCCTCTCAGGCAACTTTGAACCCTTTGTGGATCCAGTGCCCATGCTGCCGCATATTGTGGTGGGCAACCAAAGCGATATCACCATTCACCTCACTCAGTTTCGCACCAAGCTGCATCGCGATTTTGCCAATCTAGCCACCATGTGGGGCTATAACGGAAGTTCACCTGGCCCTGTGATCGATGTAGAAAGCGGACATGACGTTCGAGTGCACTGGCAAAATGACCTTCCTAGAAAACACGTATTTCCGGCCCCGGCGGGCATGATGAATTCTGGACCCATGCCCGGAGATGCTCTCGTCTATAATGGTCCACGCACCACCACTCCATCCCCCAGCATGTTTCAAATGCTATTTTCCAGTGTAGGCACCGAGCTTCCTGAGGTGAGAAATATCACTCACCTTCATGGTGCTTTAGTGGAAGAGCCGAATCCTATGGACCGTGGCCACAATAATGATGGTTGGCCTGATGCTTGGAATACGCCTGGGCAAACGCAAATCGCAGAATATCCCAACCAACAAGACGCTCGCACGCTATTCTACCATGATCACGCCTTTGGGCAGACTGGTCGGAATGTGGCGGCCGGGCTAGCAGGTGTATACCTAATTCATGATGGATTAGAGCGATCGCTGCATTTGCCTTCCAACCAATTTGAGATTCCGCTCGTATTTCAATCTACTACTCTCGATGGCGATGGGAATCGTTCCTATACGGATCGTATCGACGTGGAATACTACGGCAATTCTACCCTCGTGAACGGCAAACTCTTGCCTTACCTAAGCGTGGAGCCGAGGAAATATCGCTTTCGTTTTGTGAACGCCACTAATGCGCGCACCTTTGGTTTTAGTCTCGTAGACGCAAATGATCCCACTCAGCGCGGACCGGGCTTTTACCAAATCGCCTCTGATGCGGGTTTTTTAGAAAAAACAGTGCTGCTAAATGATCCTGCCAATGTAAATTCGCCGCTGCTATTTTTAGCCTCTGCCGAGCGTGCTGATATCATCGTAGACTTCTCGAAAGATGCGGGAAAATCCTTCATCCTCATGAATTCGAATGCGATCACCGATCCAGACGGAGAAATTCCAATCCGCCAAGTGATGCTCTTCAAGGTGGATAAGCAGTTAAGTGAGCCGGATAATAGTGTAATTCCTGGAAGAATTCGTAGCATCCGCCATTTGCAGGCGAGAGATGCCTCCACTGCACGACAAATCGTGCTCACACAAACGGAGCACCCTGATGGCTCGCTTCTTTACCAAATAAATAGTCGCAATTGGCTATATGCTAAAACCGATGCCCAAGGAAAAAACTATTGGGACTATGAAATCGACCATAAGTCGATGGCGAATAGCACGGAAATCTGGGAGATCGTAAACGCCGGCATCATCATGCACCCCTTTCACTTGCACTTAGCGCAGTTCCAGGTGCTGGACCGTCGCCCCTTCGACGTAGATACCTTTACGAAAACGGGCAATATTGTGTATACGGGAAGTGCCGTGGCCGCCGATGCAAACGAGCAAGGCTGGAAAGATGTGGTGCGAGCGAATCCACGAACGGTTACTCGCATTGTGATGCATTTCGGGCCCGAAACAGGTTACTACGTTTACCACTGCCATATCCTCGAACATGAAGACATGGACATGATGGTACCGTTTCAAGTGGTACCGCATAATTAGTGGGGATTGCGTTTGCGTTTCCTGATTCTCTTAAGCCTATTTTTGCTGATGAAAAGTGCGTCTGCAGAAGTAGGCCTGCGCGATAACTCCGGTGCGCAACTGGAACTCAATAAATATCATTTTATCGATGAAGCGGGAAAGCCCGCCACACTCGGAAGCTATTTTTCGGAAAAGAAACCCGTCATCCTCGTTCCCGTATATTTCGGTTGCCCGGGAATCTGCAATATCACACTCAATAATTTAGTGGCGACGTTGAAGCGAGTTTTGCCCACGGCAGCACGCGCCTTTGAAATTGTAGTTTTCAGCTTTAATCCTGAGGATACCCCTGCGCTCGCCGCAGCAAAAAAAACGAACTATGTAAATCTCTATGAACGTCCGGAGAGCATAAGTGGCTGGCACTTTCTCACCAGCGATGCGGCCACCAGCAAACTCCTCGCAAATGAACTTGGCTTCACCTTTGAGCAAGACCCTAGCTCGAAAGAATTTAATCACCCAGCGGCGATTTATGTGCTGAGTCCGGAAGGAAAAATTGCGGTTACTTTTTCAGGCGTGGACTATCCGAGGAAAGACTTGCAGCGCGCCTTGCGCGAAGCAACAGAGGGAAAATTTGAAGTGATGATCGATCGCGTAAGCGCGATTTGCTATGCCTATATGCCCCATGTAGGAATTTTAAGCTCCCCGAAACGTTGGGCAATGTTTTTCGTGAGCTTGGCTTTGCTAGGCGGCGCCCTTTTTATAATAAGGCGCCGCCGCGCTTAACTACATAGACATGCTGTCGCAATGTAGATAAATACTCTTGTGCCCTTCCGGATTTAGAGGATAATCGAGCTATGAATATGAATCCGGTATTTCAGCTGGCATGCGAAATTGCCTTTGGCGTTTTGAGCATCGCTACTTTATTGGCATGGATTTTAGCAAAACGATCTCCCCAAAATGAAACTTTAAAAAAAGTACTCACCATTATTTACTCGTGGTGGATCATTCTCGGGGTTTTTCTAGCAAGCCTCGCTGTAGGGAAGTTCGGCCTCGCACTCCTCTTCTATTTACTTTCTCTCTTTACCGCCAAAGAATACTTGGCGCTAAGCTCTTTACAAAAAATTCGTCGCCCTCTTTTTTTTGTTTTCACCGCCTGCACCACGCTGCAATATATCGCTCTCGTATCCCAAAATGTAGCGCTCTACTTTGCTAGCGTGGCACTACTAGCTGCATTCATTGCGCCAGCCTTGATCATCGCCAATGCGGCAATCGAAAATTTAGGCATTGTCTTCGCAGCCACTACGGGAATGCTCCTCGCCACCCACTGGCTCAGTTACGTGCCAGCTCTTCCGATTCTCTTGCCCAGTTTTGGCTACACCGCGGAGGCGGCGCTGCTTTCTGTGGTACTCCTCGTGATGCTCGTGGAGTGCAACGATGTGTTCCAGTTTCTCTGCGGTAAAATGTTTGGGCGAAGAAAAGTTGTGCCGCTCATTTCCCCCAATAAAACAGGAGCGGGATTTGTGGGAGGCCTTATTCTCACTACTCTACTTTCGGCAACCATGTCTCACGCCTGGCTTCATTTGCCACTTGTCCAGGGAGCGGTTCTCGGCATTGTAGTCGCAGTTGCGGGAGTGCTAGGTGATCTATTCTTCTCCGCAGTGAAGCGTCACTTGAAGGTGAAAGATTTTAGCAGCGCCATTCCTGGTCATGGTGGTGTGCTGGATCGATTGGATAGCCTGATCATTGCAGCGCCCTTCTACTTTCACGCTTTGCTCTTACTCAAATAAAGGCAGGAAAATTATGACAACAGACGCAAGAAGACCTTTAGCCTCTAGAAAATTTACTTTCTTCCATCGTTTGGCTAGCTTCCTTGTGAAACGTGGAATCACCCCCAACCAGATTTCTGTAACGAGTGCCTTCTTTGGTCTCTTTGCTGGCCTTGCTTTTTATTTGGCGGCTAACTTCATCGATCTGCCGGCATATATTTCCCTATTGCTTGCGATGCTCTTTGTGCAATTACGCCTCGTTTGTAATCTCATTGATGGCCTAATGGCAGTAGAAAATGGATTGAAAACTGATAATGGTGATCTTTATAATGAAGTGCCTGATCGTGTGGCTGATTCCTTAATTTTATTGGGAGCAGGCTATGGCGCGGCGAGAATGCTGCCTCATGCACTAGAGCTAGGGTGGCTCGCCACCGTATTGGCAGTAGCCACGGCCTATATCCGGTGTTTAGGTGCTGCAGTGAAGGGCGTACATATTTTCGTAGGACCGATGGCCAAACCACAACGCATGTTTTTAATTATCATCGCCGGGGTTGGTTCCATGATAGAACTTTATTTTGGATTCTACGGCTATAGTTTAAGTGTTGCACTTGCCTTGATCGCCCTTGGATCCCTGATCACTTGTATTCGTCGTTTAGGGATAATTGCTCGCACAAAAAAGGCTGGATGAAGCTCTTTAGACATAAACAATTTGAATTGCAATATAGCAGCTGGGGCAAACCAAGTGGACATCCCGCCATTTTCTTTCATGGCTTTCCAGGCTCCCATGTGCAAGCAGAGGCCATCGCGCCGCTTGTAAAAAAATACGATCTCTATCTAATTGCCTGTGATCGTCCGGGCTATGGTGGAAGCCGAGGCGCAGGCACTGAGCTAGAATTTTTGCAGGCCGTGCGCGCGCTACTGAGCTCCTTGAAAATTGAAAAATTCGATGTTCTCGGTGTTTCTGGTGGCGCCCCATGGGCTCACCTTATGGCCTCTGCGTTTGCAGAGGATACGGTAATGCTCGCGATTATCTGTGGGCTATGCCCCTATTCTCGCCAAACGAAAAAGTTATTTTCTCGCTTCCAATGGAATGGTCTTCTTGCCACCAAAATCGTGCCGCAGCCACTCACTCGAAAATTACTCCAATTCACTATTGCAAAAATAAACCCACAAACTGGCCTTAATCGTCTCGCGAAACTCCTGAA
>CAIPTA010000143.1 GCA_903867855.1 Oligoflexia bacterium
CCTGTTCATCGTTTGGAACAAACTACTTTTAATAGTATTTTTACGAAATATTCAGCGTTTACCCAATCGCCAGAAATTCTTTTAAAAGATCGAATCCTAATACCAGGAATCGCAGTGGAGTAACTTCCACTGTAGGCTTTTCCTATTGCTTTTTTTTGCGCAAGATATTGCAAATTCATCAATCAAACAAATTGGAATCTTTGATTTGCCGGATATTCGATTGTAGCCGATATTACATTTTAGCCAAATAGCAAGAGTTACTGAGTTCGATACTCCCCTCCTCTCCACTGATTTTACGCCGACAAAATCCGCAAAGCTGATCCACCGTCTATGCACGAATAACTAATCTGCTGGGGTAAAGGCAAATAGCTGCAAAAAATGGGTATAAGATCTTGGGAGGAATCCTAATTCCTAGGATTTGGCGCTTCGCCAAGGAAAAACTTTTAAAGGAGGCTACGAATGAGTATCGAAACCACCGTGGATCAGGTGTTCAATGATATTGAGAAAAATCTCAAAGAGAAATACTGGGATGCACTCGATGTTTTACATGCTGAAGTACGGGAAAGAATGATTGAGCTAAAGCTCGATGATAGTTACGGAAATAAAGTCGTAGGATGCGCGATGTATTACATTGATGAGATATTGAAACAGGAGATTGAAGCCGACGATCGAGAAGCTGTTGTTCGAATTAAGCTGACAATCAACTCAATGTATCTACTCGAAGAAGCAAGTTAGAAATAACTTAAAAAACGAAAGCACGAAAAGGCGGGAGTAGTCCCGCCTTTTTCGTTTTCACAGCAAGGAGGGGAAATGGATTTTATGAATTTGAGTTTGGACCAAAAATTTTTGTTTACGGGGAATCTATTGATCATTATCGGGGGCGTTTGCATTTCCGTTGGGGGCCTGCTCAAGCTCGCGAATGCTGGGAGCCTAACGGAGAGGCACCATTTTGCCCTAGGAACATTTGGAAACTTTGGAGGTTCACCGGCGGGAACCAATAGCCCAAAAACCAAAAACTATTTTGAACTATAAAAAGGAGACGAACATGAACGAAGAGATCAGGCGAACTTTAGAATGCAGGGCCAGAGGGCTTTTTCCCTATTTGGCAGATCACCTAGCCAATGTTAATCCAGCCTCTTTTGAAGAGAGTCACGGGTACAGATACTGCTTTCTCTTAATAAAAGGGCCAAAAGAATTTCTAAAAACTTTTATCCACGATGAACTTCACCTAGATGAGGCCGCTATCGAAGCTGTCTTTTGGGCGACTCGCGGGGAAATTCCCGGGCCTCATGGCCTAATGAACGAAGAGAGAGCCTTAGTGGCGTTACATAACCATGCTGTAGACGAGTGGCTGGCAAAGAATGATCGCATTCTGCCGACTATTACGGATCGTGGCCGGCAGGTGATCACCTTGCTTCGTTAAAAAAATTCTAAATTGGGGCGCATAAGAAGCCTTATGAGACTCAAAACAACCCAAAAGGAGGCATTAGAATGGAAAACTTACCAATAAAAATGGTTGGGAATGGTTCCCATAAGAGCGCGGAAGTAATTCTCAGAGAGTATTTCACCGATGTAAGCGGCCTATCACCGCTCTCACTGGAAGCTAAAGGATACGATCTAAAACTATTCCTAAACTATTTTGAGCGGACAAATGGTCATCTGAACCTCGCCACTTGGCTGCCGCTGGATACGGCTCGTTTTCGTGGCGAGCTGATCAAGGAACAATATGCGCCGGCTAGCATAAACCGAATTATGGCCACCCTTCGCCACTTTGGAACGTTTGGCCGAGATGCAGGCCATTGGCAAATCAATCCTTGTAAAGGGGTACGTGATCTAGGCTTGCCTGAATTAATGCCAAGGGCAGTTTCCGATGTGGATTTGCACAGATTACGAAAGGCGTCAGAACTTTTGTGCATGAACAGAAAACGAAAATACGATCAATCGTTAAGGAATCGGGCTCTGTTTGAAACCTTGAACTCTAGCGGGCTTCGGATTTCAGAAGTCCTTGGGCTTCGACTGGAGCAGTTTCAGCAAAATAAGAAATTCCAGGGCGTGCTCTGCAAGGGGTCGCGAGTAAGGAATGTTCTAATAGCGCAATCCGCGGCTGATCTCATTCGTGAATACATCGCTACCTCGAGAGTTCCTGGATCTGCGTATGTCTTCACGAACCGATATGGCGGAAGGATCTCACGAAATTCCATCGCCAGAGCATTGAACAGACTAGCAACTATAGCAAGCAGTAGGGATCACTCAGTACGAGTAACGCCTCACATGCTTCGGCATGCATTCGGTACAAGGGTACGAAAAATAAAAGACGCCCCTGCAACCGCAAAAATGCTGGGGCACAAGGATCTGCGTTACGTGGAAAGATACGCGACTACGACGCTAGCAGAGCAAGAAGAAATCATTGAAGCGATATCGTAAAAACCGTTGTCCGCGGGATGTGGGTGGCACAAATGATAGCGAAGGATCGCTTAGCAAATGGAAAAAGGAAAAGACAATGACACAGGAAAACGTAAAACAGAAACTGAAAATTGAAGAAGAAGGATACGATTGGAGTGGTCTCGGAATGTCGGTTCTCAGCACTTGTGTACAAGGTTTGGTACTCGGCATGGCGACTGGCGCTGGATCGTTACTTGTAAATAGAGCTTTCTCATCCGATGCACCCACTGGCCAAGGTATGGATAGTGAGCGATCGGTAGTTCCGATTCGATCAAAGGCGATTTAAGATCGCCGAATAGCCTCCGCCACCAGTGGGGGTTATTTTTAGATATTGCCAATCCGGAATCCCACCTTTTCAACACGGCAACGTCTTTTAGATAAATTGGACCTAAACCGATAAGTTAACAATGAAGTATTGGATCGTAGTACACGACAGGCCGGCATATTTAGAAGAACCGAATTACATTGGTAAGTCTGGCAAATACGGCAAAATCAATAAAATCTCAAAGGGTGACAAGGTTCTATATTACAGCCGTGGCGAAAGTGTAATTATCAACAGTTTTGATGTTGTTACCAACGGACAAGAAAAACAATTCCCGGAAAACTTAGGCCGGCAGGCATGGGCTGGAAATCTCTTTTGCTACCGCATCCGGGCACGATTAAAAAAACAACAAGTCAATGCTCCAATGGGAGAATTACTAAGCGCTTTAAAACTTAAGACTTTCCCGACGATGAGAGCTCTTACTCTCAAGATTTGGAGCCGCACTTCCGTCGAAATTTCAAAGAATGATTTTTCCAAAATCGAGAAATTCCTAAAATCATACAAGCCAAATACTACAAAATTATTTCAGGGACCGGCAAATGAAGGGAATCTGGGTGAACCAATCGATTTAGAAATTTTGAACTATGCTCCAACTAGTGAGCAAGGCGTCGTAGTTCTGTTCGCAGCATTCATTAAGCAGCTCCGCCCCTACCACTTCGTAAAAATGGAGTTCGTCAGAAGTGGCTTTCCCGATGCCTGCGTAATCGAAAAAACCGGAAACCTATATGCAAGAAAATATATTGAATTTGAATTCAGGGCCAGCTCGTTCCGCATCCATGAAAAAAATCCAAAACACAAGCTATTGAAATGCGACTACGTCGTCTGCTGGGAAAATGACTATGTGCTGTGCCCCATTCCAGTAATTGAGCTGAAGACAGAGCTAAAGAAACTCCTCGCAAAAAAGGCTGCATGAGATTCGTTGGCAATATCGCGAATAACACTTACCTTTCACAAATCATTGAAGGTGTTGAAAGGCACGAAATCTACGAGGTCCTTTGCTCCGTTGCCTATGTGCAAATCCGGGGAGAAGAATTTTTCAAACCGTTTCTTTTGAAAAATATTCCGCTCACGTTTTGGGGGCGCTACGATAAGGGGATGCCGATTCATATTGATACCCTTCACCTCTTCCATCGTAACTCATCGGAACGATTCCGCTGCTATCTTGTAAGAGAACTCTTTCACCCAAAAGTCTATTGGTTCAAAGGCTACGGTTGCTACATTGGATCAGCCAACATCGGGAAAAGAGCGTGGCAAGACAACGTCGAGGCTGGGATTTTCTATACAGACGATGAACTTGAGGAGTCGGGACTTCGACTTGAGCTGGATCGATATTTTAACTTTCTAAAAGATGATGTCAAAAAATCAATTCTCACCGACGATCTCATGAAGCAGTTGGAAGCCCAATACCAGCGCATAATTGAGTTCGATAAAAATAACTCTCTGGAAGATGGCGTCAATCTCATTACCAAGTATGAACCACGTCGCCAAGATGCACTCTCTGCTCTCGAAAGAGAGCGAAACGAATTTCTCGAAGAGTGGAACCGTACATGCGGCTACGTAAAAGAGATTGGGAAAAAGCTTCAAATGGATGTCGCTCGGCCGTCGTGGATACCGAAGGATATTCCACTCGGCACCCACGCTGATCAGTTCCTTCATGCCTTCTACTACACCCGCACTAGAGCGGCTACAGGCGTCCGAAAATACGAATACGATGCTTTCTATAAAAAAAATAAAAGCGACGTCGAGGGAGCAATAAAGGACGAGATTGACTGGTGGAGGCAGACGCAAGAAAAAGACTTTCCATACGAAAAAGAGTTTATCGAAACTCGTGCCCCTCGCTTGAGGACGCTTCTTTCAAAAACATCCCTTTCAACCATGACCGAGAAGGATTTTATTGAGATGTGCGGCCTTTTCCATTCATTTTACAACGTTGCTCGCTATTGTAGAGCTGAGGTAATTGGCGTTCCTCCCGGAAGCAAGGTTGAGATTCGACTTCCACTAGTTGCAAAACGTATTTTTCATTCGGTGGCACCGAATGGAAAAACATTTCGAGAAGTCCTTTTCTATCTTTTCTATGGTGGGCCCCAAGAAGAAGTGAATCATCGACTTTTCGACGTTACCAAGATTGGTGACTGGTTTATCCAGTATTTTGGTGAAAGCTGTTACGGGGAGTTGGTTGGTTGGGCTTTCCCTGATATTTATGTCCCGAGAAATGACCGCTCAAATAAAGCCCTTCGTGGCCTTGGATACAATGTAGTTGTGCGAAATCCGAACAAAGAAGACGAGGACACCTTGGGTTAATTTGACCAGCCCTGAGAATCCATCCAATTCCGAAGCCACTTTTCATCGACATATTTGTGTGCGTTTTCAAGGCCGCAAAAACCGACAAGCAGAATGTTCATAGGCATGGGCATACTTTGATATTCTGGAAGCCACTCAGCGCTCTGAGGACTTAGAAAGCCTTTTGTCCATGTGGGATAGCTTTCCAGCCATTGTAAAAACATTTCAAATGGCAAAGATTCAAAGCATTTGTCAGAGCATTGGCTAATGCCGTCGCAGAAATTCAAAAAATCATAGTACCGCTGAAAATCCGTATCCATGTCGGCCAATGTGTATTCATTTAGGTTAAATTCCATTTTTTACTCCTTTATCCCCCGGACTTCCGGAAGCACTTCCGGAGGTCACAACTATTTGATTTTAAATACTTCTCTCTTTCTTTAGCCGGAGATCGGAGGTTAACGTGCCTGCTTCTCCCCTATGGCTCCGTTTAACTCACAAAGAATATGAGTAAACATTTTCAAATCGACTTACTAAAAACACTTCCAGACTTCCGGAAAAATCACTCAAACTCTTGAAAGCACCGAGCTATTTTCTCCGGAAGTCGCACCGGAGGTCCTCATGCACCTCCGGCCATTTCCTGCTTCACCGCCCTTACGACATGATAGGTCTTCGAATTCGTTGAAGTATCTACGACGGCAGTGATGCACATTTCGCCTTTATGATTTACGGAATGCACGCTGCGACCGATCAATCGCTCAAGGAGCCTTCCTAGCTTTATTGCCGGACCCTTTGGGGTGTTACTAGAAAGTTGTTCCCGCCAAATATTTTTATTCATGCAGAGGTTCGCCAGCGCCGTTGCCTGGTAGGAGGAACCAGATTGCATTATGTCCACTAAGGCGAGATACCCAAGAAAGAGCGGATCCCTTTCTTCGTCCACTGAGTTCAGGTTTTCAAGGAAGTTTGTATAGCCGTTTGCTTCCATAACGCCACCGACGACCCTCGCCCATTTCCGGAAGCGGTGATTTTTGTTCGATAAAGGCTTTCCGGCCGCCGCCCAGCGTTTCCACATTCCAAGAATTTCACCGAGTATGATTTTACGCCGAGGCAGAATACTATCCGCTAGGGTAGCGTTTCCCCATTTCAAGGCCTTGGTGTCGCCTTCTACATGGAGCCGCACGGGAACGGATCGTGATAAAATATCTCGGCATACGTTTCCATCGTTAAGGGTCAAAAATGTTTGAAGAGTATTGGGGCGATTGACACTTTTGTTGCCACCCAAAATTCTCAGATTAATCACCGGCGACGTCATCAGCATTTCAAGCGTTGGAGAGCTCACGTTCTCCTCTTTCAAATTGTCTACAGTTAAAAAATTCGTCCCGATAAGTAGCTGAGTGACGATATTTTTCGCCATTTCCTCTTCGTCGGAAAAACGAATCACTCCCGCTGATTTTCCATCATAGATCAGAGAACAAGCATGAGTGAGGGAGGTTTTTCCCAAGTCCGGCTGGTTCCCCATTACAAGCCCAGATGGGCTTTCCCCTAAGAATAAATGCTTTACTGGTTGAGTGACCAGAAGAGCCAGCCAATTTTCATAGCTTGCGCAATTATCATCTGCCCATGGGTATTGATAAAATATTTCCTGTATTGTTTCGATATTGTCACGGGGCTCAATCGATTCGCCGCCATAGTAAACGCACGTATTTTTATCATACCCTGGCGGAATTACTTCGTACTCACCATTCAATATTGGAAATTTAGCGTAGTGATAGATCTCCTTAAGGCCAAATAAACCTACAGACTTAAATGCAGATTGGGCAAAGACCGCTGGCAGGTCGTGATACTCGTATTTTGGCTTACCCTCGTCATCTATGAAAAAGATGAAACACTCGGCAACATCGGAGGCAAAAATTGTTTGCACAGTGGCAGAGTCTGTAACAGATAAATACTTTTCTTTATCAATACGAACAAGTACATCGCCATGAGAAAAAAGAGTGCTTGCGGATCGCATTTTTGCGGCTACTTCACGGTGAACGTCAGATCGCATTCGGGACGAATTTAAGAGAATACCTCCTTCGTGGCCTTCCCGAACATGTTTCGCCATTTGCTTGGCTCGGTCTTCCGATATCTTTTCCTCAATATGCTTCTTTATTTTCTTTTCCAGTGCTGTGGCTTTTTTCCCTTCCACGCATGTTTTTTTCAAGGCCCACTCTACGAGATCGCTCAATCTATCTGCTTTTAAATTCCAGAACTCATCGAATGCTTTGATAAAATCTTTGTCTCGAAAATCTCTTGGGAGCGCCTCCAGCTTTGGCTTCAATATCGCCTGGGGATAGGTTACGGCCGTAGCACGTACTTTCTCCCATTCTTCACGACCTCCTTCACGAACTACGTCGTTCAAGTCTCGCTTGCCTTGTGGAAATGCGAATGCAACCGGTACCTCTGGTTTTTCGGATTGCGTTTCTGCCGGAGGAATCTTTGCTACCAATACGTCAATGCCAGCCTCGAACATTACTTTGGCTATATCGAGTGCACCGGCTTCTCCAGCACCATTTGGTTCCGAGTCTCCGACCACCATAAACCGCTTTCCATTTAACTTTGAGATCAGCCGCTCTGTTTGTTTCGAGCTGTATCTAGTTGTCACGGGAGAAATCGATGGGATACCAATTTGGGCAAGTGCCAAGCAATCGGTAACCCCCTCGGCGGAAACAATTTCCTCCGAGGCAAGGATGGTGTCTTCGTTAAAAGTGGAAGTGCCATCTATGCATGGATGCGATATTTCCGGCATCGTGCCATCGCCTGTGGGCTGCTTTTTGTACTTTGAAACCCTTTTCCCTGGATCCTTCGGTAACGGAGTGAAGTGCGATTGCCGCCCTGTCAGATAGATTGCCCTGCCATTTACGATATTTGGAAAAATTATTCGAGTGGCCATAACCTCTGAAGGTCCGCCAACCTGTGGCTTATAAAAAAGCCCGGCCGAAAGAATTTCGGCCATAGTATGCCCCCTGGAAGAGAGGTGCTCGAACAAGCCCGATCCATTCGAGTATCCTATCCTATACTTTCGGATTGTATCTTCGGCGAGCCCATAACGGTTTTTCATCAACCCTAAAAACCACGATTCTTTCAGGGCTATTTCCAAATAAAAGGATGCCGCATCATCGATAATTGCTTCGATTCTATTTTGCTCGTCATACTTGGTAAGATCTTCGGTGGCAGCAATCAAGAAATCGGCAGCATTGAGCCCTGCACGCTCGCAGAGGAATTTGATTGTTTGCGGAAAGCTGAACTTTTTTATACTTCTAACCAGTTTTACTACGTCGCCCCCTTGACGACAGTTAAAACAGAACCAACTTCTAGTTTTGGAATAAGCAGTGAAACATTGCTTGCCCTCGCTGCCGTGACCAAATGGGCAATCCCCCTGCGCGATTGCTTTCGTCTGGTGCGTTGGAGGGTATCCCAACTCTGTGGCTATGAGAGAAATGTCGTTTTTGGGATGGTTCTTGAGGGTATCTAGATTCTGAGGAATTTTCATTTTCCGTGCCTTTCGTGGAGAGCGACGTTGCTCTCGTGAGGCAAGGGGGAAATGCGGAAAGGATTTTGTGGCTGGAAACCAAAGATGTGGCTCTATTGATCTCTACCCAGCCAAAAGTTTTGTGTCGGACATTCGTATCCCAAAGTTCTCTGTTAAACTCCAAAATGTTGACGTAAATACTCAAGCATGGATTTGCACTTCTCTAACGTGGAAATACCCAAAAAATCGAAAATCCGAGCTCAGCCCCAAACGAAGGCAAATATCTAAGTTTGTGCGGGTAGATTTAAACACAGGATATTTTTTCGAAGAGTGGCTGAAAACTGCTGCTACCCTACAGCTAGAGGATGATCATTGGCGGAGAGTTCATCGGCTAAATTGCATTCATGCGATTGTAGGTGATGACTTCACAAACAATTTTGTTTATTCCGAGCGTCCTTTTGACCCTTCTGATTTTAGAAAGAAAAGAACGCCTGAATTCTCAAATGAGAAAATGGTATCGCCCAGCACGAGCTCAGTAATTTCTGGCGATGAAATTATGGCATCTTTGTCGTCAGATTCTTTATGGAATAAGCACATTCCGGAGATGGCCCGTAAGGTTCTGTGGAAGAATGAACAAATCGCTGCCACTTCACCGGGGATGGATCTTGAAAATTTCATAGAAAATGCAGGCACCTTTACTGCCAAACAATTTTCTAAAAATTCAAAATTTCGCACCAAACAGGACAA